>NZ_JBBYHS010000007.1:0-236763 GCF_038290035.1 Flavobacterium calami | reverse complement strand
CCACTACAACGGATTTGGGCATTTGGCTTAATGGGAAAATGGTTTTGTATTTGGGATGATTTGGCAAATCCGAAAATAGGCCTTAATTTAGTCCCAAACCCGCTGTAGTGCCAGAACGTTAGCTGTAATGGCACCGCAGAAAAACCAAGATATGAAGATTAATTTATTACAACTAAAGGAAAAACTTAAAACTCTATCAGGCGACGATTTTGACTTTGAAGTAGCTGACTATTTGTTGACAATCAAATTTGACGAAAAGACTCTTAATCAAATGCAGAAGCGAGTTGTATCGACTAACATTCTTGATAATGAAGTTTTCAATGGCGGTTTTGACCAATTTTACTTGAATAACGAAGATGAATATATTGACGACGCAATTGATGGATTACGTGAATTTGGGGCAACCGAATTTCTTGAACTTGCGATTAAATCAAAAGAAATTTATTTAAGAGACAAAGAGCTTTATGCACATGACCGAAATCCTCATTTTGATACTCTCGATGACAGGTTTTATGAATTGAATCATTACGGTGAATTAAGGATTAACTATGTTAAAGCGCATCTAGACGAAATAATAAAGTGAATAAGAACTGACCGCATAATAGCCACTACAGCTAACAGCCACTACAACGGATTTGGGCAATTGGCTTAATGGAAAAATGGTTTTGTATTTGGAATGATTTGGCAAATCCGAAAAATGGGCTTAATTTAGTCCCAAACCCGCTGTAGTACCAAGACGTTACAGGGCAGTTGCGCCGAAATTACGCAGGCAATTTCGATTTGGAAATAAAGTTTGTAACTCGCAAAAAATTTACAAAGCGGAAGCGTGAAAATTGGAATCTGCCAACGAAAACTTGAAAAGCAGAAACGTGAAAGTCGGAATCTAAAAAGCAGAAACTTGAAAAGCAGAAGCGTGAAAAATTGGAATCTGTCAACAGAAACTTGAAAGTTTTGGCAGAAAATAAAAAATGAATAATTGAAAATAATACTCCGAAATTACGAGCAGAAAAACGGAAACGTGAAAATTGGATTTTGCCAACAAAAAACGTGAAAACTTTGTGGATAATCGTAATTTCGACAAAACAACCGCCCTGTAACACACGCTACAAGCAATTTGGGTATTGGGCTTAATGGAAAAATTGGTTTGTATTTGGAAGATTTGGCCAATCCGAAAGATAACGCTGATTTAATCCCAAACTGCTTGTAGCGCGAGAACGTTAGCAGTAATAAACTCTCGAGAAGGAAGAAACATAGCATTTAATTTTATTTTCTAAAATCTATATTAACTTGCTAAACAATCGTCAAAAAAATTGCATTTGAAATATGAATCTATCTGCCTTTATGAATAAAAACAAACTCGTATTAAAGAATTTAATTAAAGATTTAAATTCTATTTGTACAAGTTATAAACCTTTATTAGAAACTATAGGTATTATTGTAGGTTTATATCTGATTTACTTAACATATGTTAGTGTAGAAATCTCCAATGAACAATTAAAAATTACTCAAAAACAAGAATATCAAAAGCAATTGCCGATATGGCAATTTGAAATTGATGATTCTCTTTCTATAGCAAAACTAAAACCCTTTAGCCAAGATGTAAAATTAGAACAAGCAACAGGTTATTTTCCAAAAAATCTTTTTTTTAAAAATTCAAATAAATGGGAAATTGACCAACCGAATTTTGAATTACACTTGACAATGTTCAAAGCATACGCAGAACAACTTATTGAAAGAAATATGGTATTTAAAGATTCCACAGTTTCTGTTGCAATGAGAAATAATTTTCCAATTGGTATTGATTTAAACTATGTGCAATTTGGAGAATTAAAAGAAACGCAAGCTATATTTGCTATTCAATATTCTTGGGTTGCAAGCTCAAAATATGATATCAAAATTCATCTCGACGGAATAAAATTCACTAAATATATTTACAATAACGAAAATTTAATGGACGAACTTGAAAAAATATCAAAAGATGTATATCCAAATGTCAAATTGCCAGAATAATTACTACTGCTAACAGCCACTACAACGGATTTGGGCAATAGGCTTAATGGAAATATGGTTTTGTATTTGGGATGATTTGGTAAATCCGAAGAATGGTCTTAATTTAATCCCAAACCCGCTGTAGTGCCAGAACGTTATGGGCAAGTTAACATCTAAATTGCAACAAATGAGATTCATCTTTTTAATGACAATTCTTTTATCCATAACTGCTCAATCACAAGGCTTAACAACTGATGTGAGAAGCGATGAGAATATCTATTTAAATGCTTTAAAGGAATATTGTAATTCTCCTGAAATTTCAGCAACTGCTATTAATGTTCAGTTTGACTCAACTGTAATGTGGTATGATTGGCCGAAAAAAATAAACAATGTAAATATTAACTATTTGGACGGCTCCTCTGAAATTTTAAAACAAATCAAAGCGAATAAAGGCTCAATTATTTTAGTTAAAATCGTTCCATTGCAATATAAAAAGGAAAAGTTTTTTGTTAATGTGATTCCTTTCCTTGCGACAGCAAAAGGTAAAAATATTGATATGGTTAACGGTGGAGTTTTAAGCGTAATTTTTAATTATAACGATGAAATAAAAGGATTTGTCTTTTCTGAAAACAAATGGAGTGGAACATAACCTGCCCATAACAGCCACTACAACGGATTTGGGCATTTGGCTTATGGAAAAATGGTCTTGTATTTGGAATGATTTGGCAAATCCGAAGAATGGGCTTAATTTAGTCCCAAACCCGCTGAAATAAAGGAACCTTAGAAAAAAACTTAAAAAAAACTAAAATATAAATTTGATTTTTATTAATGAAAAACACATACTTGTTTATTACCCTATTATTTTGCTTTCTAAATAAAACAGTTGCACAAGATTTTCAATGGGTAGGACAAATTAAAGGGATTGAAGATGAAACTGAAACAGCAAATTTTATTGAAGTAGATAATAATGGAAATTCATATACGGTAGGAAAATCATCTTCAATTCAATATGATATTGACCCAACACAAAATGGTGTTCAATTAATTAACAATCAAAATTCCTTGATTTCAAATCCGCAGGATATTTATTTAACTAAATTAAATGCTAATGGAGATTTTGTATGGGGAAAATCGCTCAGTGTTTTAAAAGACGATGAAAGTGTTTTAGGTTTAAAACTCGATTCTCAAGGGAATATATATGTCTTGGCTTTTATTACAGAATTATACAAAAATCAAAGTTTGGTTTATGGATATGGCTTTATAAATGTAATTAAAATAGACCCAAATGGAAATGAACTTTACAGGCGTAAATTTCAAAATCTAGGGAATATTAATGCTGGTAAACTTATTGCAATTGCTTCTTTTGATATAGATAGCTCAGACAATATATATGTAGCTGGTATGTTTCAAAACACAGTAATATTAGACTCCAACCCACAAAATAACCTTGTTGCGAATGGTAATTCAAATTACGTATTTAAACTAAATCAAAGTGGAGCTATTTTGTGGTCCAAAAATTTAAACTTTTTATTATCAGGTAATATTCACTTAAAAATTGACTCTAATGATAAAATTAATTTATTGTTTAGCAGTTTTGATAACCTAAATAATAGTCATGTAGTAAACATACTAAAGTTAGATAATACAAATGGAAATCAAATTTGGATAAAATCTATTGGGAATGCTTATATAAATAATTTTTCTCTTGATGCAAACGATAATTTTGTAATTATTGGGATTGCAGCTAATAATAATTTAGTTGATTTAGATCCCGACCCCATCCAATCAAAAACGATTCAAGACAAAAGTTTTATATTATTTTTAGATGCAAATGGTAATTACTTTGACTCAAAACTATTTGATATAAACATAACATTTAATGCTGTTGAAATTGATAATTTAAACAACTATCATTTAGTAGGTCATTATGCAAACAATATAGGAGGTTATTCTACGAGCAATAGTGTTGATTTTGATCCATCTTCAAATGATTATTTATTGTCAACAACAGCATTTTACTCTGATGGATTTTATTTAAAACTAGATGCAAATAGATTATTTTCTAAAGCTTTTATAATTGGCTCTTCTCCGTCAACAAACGGAACTTGTTATAATGGTCGGACTAATGCACTAAAAGTCGTAGATGAAAATGTTTTTATAGCTGGAGATTTTGCTGGAAATTGCGACTTAGATCCATCGTTAATAAGTTCACATTTATTAAATTCCTTCAATCAAAATGTCATTAATTTAGATGGATTTATTTTGAAAATAGGGGACTGTGACGACTTAGCTCCGGTTGCACCTGACTCGCAGACATTTTGTTCTGCCCAAAATCCAAAGATAAGTGACTTGTCTCCAAGTTCGACTTCTATAAATTGGTATGCTTCAGCTACTGATTTAAATCAATTAGATAATTCTGTAACTTTAGTAAATGGGCAAACTTATTATGCCTCAAAACAAGTTGGAAGTTGTCCGGAAAGTCAACGCCTGGCTGTAACTGTTACTATAAATCAATCTCCTGCAAATCCAATTATTACTGATCAAACATTTTGCGAAAACGAAAATGCGACTATATCAAATTTAATAGTAACAGGTCAAAATATCAAATGGTATTCTTCACTTACAGAAACTGATAATTTATCCATAAATACAGTTTTGCAAAATAACACTAATTATTACGCCTGTCAAACAGTAAATGGTTGTGAAAGCAATAGGACAATAGTAAACGTAACTATCAATTCTGTTTCGCCACCCACTATGACCTCTCCCCAAATATTTTGTATTCAGCAAAATGCTACGTTAAATTCAATTGCTATAACAGGGCAAAATATAAAATGGTATGATGCCGCAATAGGCGGAAATTTACTTCCAAGTTCTACAAATTTAGTAAATGGTGAGACTTATTTTGCTTCACAAACAGACACTAATTGCGAAAGTATAAGAGCTTCTGTTTTAATAAACATTCAGGATACATCAGCACCTACAGGTACATCAATTCAAACTTTTTGTTCTACTCAAAATCCAACGCTAAATGACATTGTTGTGAATGGTACTAATTTGAATTGGTATAATACAAATTCAGACATCAGTACAATTCCAAATACAACTTTATTAGTAAATGGTACAACTTATTACGTTTCTCAAATCATAAATAACTGCGAAAGTATTAATCGTTTAGCTATTACTGTAAATTTAATTACTAATCTGAATGCAAATGACTATTCTGAAACAATTTGTGATAATTTAAACGATGGTTTGGAAGTAATAGATCTGTCAAATTACAACATAAACTTAATTTCAAATCCATCAAATTTTACTTTCGAATACTATTCTTCTCTCTCGGGTGCGACAAATCAAACAATCACTAATCTAATTTCTACTGTATCAAATTATAATTTAACGACTCGTAATTATACTATATTTGTTAGAATTACTTCAACAAATGGATGCTATCAAATTGTTAAACTAAATACTTTATTACTAAGCAGTCCGATTATCCCTATTAACGACGTAGTGTCAATTTGTGAAAATAAAAATATAATTATTAATGCTGGTTTAGGTTTTGATAGTTACATGTGGTCAACGGGTTCTACTTCACAAAGCATTACCGTATCACAAGCTGGTAATTATTCGGTAACAGTTACTAAAAACTACGGAACTACAATTTGTTCATCTACAAAAAACTTCACTGTTGTTCTGTCAAATGCTGCTACAATCACAAATATCGAAACCCGGGATTGGACGGATAACGAAAATATAATAACTGTAAATACAAGTTCAAACAGCTATGGAAATTATGAATTTTCAATTGATGGAATTAACTATCAGGATAGTAATGTTTTTTCGGGTTTAATTAGTGGCGTTTATACAGTTTATGCTCGTGATAAAAATGGATGTGGAGTTACTGAAGACGAAATATTCTTACTAATGTACCCTAAGTTTTTTACTCCAAATAGTGATGGATATAATGATACATGGGCAATTAAATTTTCATATACTGAACCTAAGCTAAATGTAAATATTTTTGATCGTTATGGAAAACTATTAAAAACATTAAACAACGTTAATTCATGGGATGGGAAATACAATGGTCATGAACTTCCTTCAAGTGATTATTGGTTTGTCGTTACGAGAGAAAATGGTAAAGAATATCGAGGGCATTTTACCTTGAAAAGATAAAGGTTGATGTCAACACAGATTTGGATTTAATTTAAAGTTTGTTTGTATCTTTGAAGGTAGTGCAAAAAACATGGTTTAAGCTTCCTTAATCGAAGAATGGGTTCAATTTAGCACCAAAACCAATGTAGCAGAGTGATGTAGTGTCAATGTCAATAAAATAAAAATCACAGTTAACAGTTAATAAATTAGAATAAATACAATAAGTATAATGAATCCGCAAAATTCACAATTCACAAGAGATGAAGACAACAATAATGTATGGTTGTCTAAAAAGAACAACCAGAAATTTAATCTTACTGATTATGGCGCAATACCTACTGTCCTTAGCAGTGAAGCTGAAGTTGGTCAGGCAATGTTAAATGAACTTTGCAGTACTGCAGCATCAAAAGAAGGTGATATTAATATTGCGCTTCTTGGTGGGAGAGGGGCTCAGGAGCTACACCGCTTGCTGGGGGAGTTAGCTAAATCAACAGAACAGGATGAGCTGTTAGCGAGGCTGAATGTGTTTACTCAGGATGCACTTGCTCCTTTGAGCATGAATAATGGTTTTAGTTTTGTCAGGGATTTTGAGCGTATTTTAGGGGATGCTTTTTTCAAAAAAATAAAAAGCTTTACACCAATGCGAACAGATACAAAAGATCTGGAGTCCGCACTTATAGAGTATTTGACTAAATTAGAAGAATTAGGAGGTTTAGATATATTTTTTATTGGTCACGGTCCGGAAGAAAATCAGGCATCACATCTTGCGTACATTAAACCTTTCTCCGGAGCGAAAAGTCATCATATTGCAGGGATAATTCCAATATCCAACAGTATTCTGGAACACCACATTAGTAAATTTAAAGCAGGTGGAAGCCTTGTAAATGAAAATGATGAAAAGGAATGTAGATCTGCTGAGTATATTCTCACTTTAGGACCAGCTGCTATATTGCAAGCTAAAAAGATTGTCCAGTCTGTAGTAGATGCCGATTCTGCTCCTGCTAAAATTCGAACTTATGCAAATGTGCTTAATACATCTCTAAGTTCAGATAAAGACGAAGCTTTACAGCAATTAAATGCAAATCCGGGGTTATGGATAAGGTTACATTCTAATACTAAATCTTTTGTATTGCCTAATTTGGGTCTGTAAAATTGAATGGAGCTCATTTTAGTCTTAAACTGTAGAACAAGAAAGATGTATTAAAAACGCAACCTAAACTAAATGAAAAACCTGTCAGGAACTTTTCTGTCATTAATTATATGTGTACTTACTGTTCCAACGGCTTTATTTTTTCCAGTATTACAAATTGAGGCGACAAAATCCAGAACCGTTTATCGATTTGTAAAAAAATATGTTGTTGACCAAAATTCTGCGAATAAATGTAACAGTGAAGTAGTTTGGACTTGTGCAATCTACATAGCTATATCAATAGTAATCGCAATTCTTTTTTATTTTTTTCGCTTTAAAATAAAATCGATAATTATTCAAAAGATGGGAATTTTATTTTTTGGAGTTTTCTTGTTGCTGCAATTTTATGTATTGCAAATTCCATATTATATTTTTCAAATAGGAACTCTCTATAATTGTGAAAGCGATGGACAAACAGGAATGGCTGTTATGGTAAGTTCACCACTGGTAAGTATCACATTGATTCTTTTTGGAATCGGTTATGATATTGTAAAAAAAACACATTACAAAAAAGTAGTTTTAAGAAATTGGAGTTTTAGCAAAATTTAAAGCTGATTTCATATATTGAACTTTGTTTTGATGAAAATGATTTGGGAATAAAATCCTAACCAAAAACACATTATATGCAACAGTAAATTTTTAAATCATTTTATAAAAAAAATTGACTGATAAAAAAAAACGGTAGCAAATTTGAATCTGCTACCGTTTTTTATTTATATATGGTTTTTAAATCAATTCCTTTTTCAAAAATTTAGCCGTGTAACTTTTTTTGTTTTGAGCGACTTCTTCAGGAGTTCCTTTGGCAACCAATTGTCCGCCGCCTTTTCCGCCTTCCGGACCAATGTCAATAATATAGTCAGCAAGCTTAATCACGTCCATGTTATGTTCGATAACCAGAATCGTGTTTCCTTTGTCAACTAGTTTATTGATTACTTCCATTAAAACACGAATGTCTTCAAAGTGTAATCCGGTTGTAGGTTCGTCTAAGATATAAAACGTATTTCCAGTATCTTTTTTAGACAATTCTCCGGCTAGTTTGATACGCTGTGCTTCACCACCAGAAAGTGTAGTACTTTGCTGCCCAAGTGTAATATATCCTAAACCAACATCCTGAATCGTTTTGATTTTTCTGTAAATCTTCGGAATGTTTTCGAAGAAAGGAACCGCTTCATCAACGGTCATATCCAAAACATCTGAGATAGATTTTCCTTTGTATCTAATTTCCAAAGTTTCTCTGTTAAAACGTTTTCCCTGACAGGTTTCACATTCTACATAAACGTCTGGTAAGAAGTTCATTTCGATAGTTCTAACTCCTGAACCTTCGCAGGTTTCGCATCTTCCGCCTTTTACGTTAAAGCTGAAACGACCCGCTTTATAACCCCGAATCATACTTTCAGAGGTCATCGTAAACAGATTTCTGATTTCGGTGAAAACCTCTGTATAAGTTGCCGGATTCGAACGTGGCGTTCTCCCAATCGGACTTTGGTCAATATCAATTACTTTGTCAATGTGCTCTAAACCTTCAATCTTTTTGTAAGGCTGTGGTTTTTTTACACCGTTAAAATAATAGGCGTTTAAGATAGGGTAGAGCGTCTCGTTGATTAATGTTGATTTTCCGCTTCCTGAAACCCCTGTCACGCAGGTTAATTGTCCTAATGGAATTTCAATCGAAACGTTTTTTAGATTGTTTCCAGTTGCTCCAGTCAGTTTTAAGAATTTTCCGTTTCCTTTTCTTCTTTCTTTCGGAATGTCAAATTTCATTTTACCATTCAAATATTGAGCGGTAATAGTATCTGATTTTAAAGTTTCTGCAGGAGTGCCAATACTAATGATTTCTCCTCCATATTTTCCGGCTTTTGGTCCAATATCAATTACATAATCGGCAGTTTCAATCATGTCTTTATCGTGTTCCACCACAATAACAGAGTTTCCGATGTCTCGTAATTGTTCCAAAGACTGAATCAGTTTTTCGTTGTCTCTTTGATGTAGACCAATACTTGGCTCATCCAAAATATATAAAACTCCTACCAATTGTGACCCAATTTGTGTAGCGAGACGAATACGCTGTGCTTCACCACCAGAAAGTGATTTTGAACTTCGGCTTAAAGCCAGATAATTCAAACCAACATTCATTAAGAAGTTCAGGCGATCTTTAATTTCTTTTACAACTTCAGAAGCAATTAAAAGCTGTTTATCAGTTAGATGATTTTCTAAATCTAAGAACCATGCCGTCAAATCTGAAATATCCATATCACACAATTCGGTGATGTTTTTTTCATTTACTCTAAAAAATAAAGCTTCTTTTTTAAGACGAGAGCCATCGCAAACAGGACAATTAATTTCGTCCATAAAATCTTTTGCCCAGCGTTTTATGCTGGTCGTGGCACTTTCGTCGTATTGATTTTTGATGAAATTAGAAATTCCTTCAAAATCAATCTTATACTCTCTTGTAACGCCAAGATCTTTTGAGCTGATACTGAATTTATCATTTCCTCCATACAAAATCATTTGCATGGCTTCTTCCGGAATTTTTTCAATCGGATCAGTGATTTTAAATCCGAATTTTTCTCCAATGGTTTCCAATTGTTTGAAAATCCAGGAAGATTTGTATTCGCCAAGTGGAGCAAAACCACCAGCTTTTATAGATAATTTAGAGTTTGGAATAATCTTTTTTACGTTGATTTCGTTTACAGTTCCTAATCCGTTACAATGTGGACAGGCTCCTTTTGGAGAGTTAAACGAAAATAAATTCGGTTCTGGATTTTGATACGAAATTCCGGTTGAAGGACACATCAAATTTCGGCTGAAATAACGAACTTCATTAGAATCCTGATCTAGAATCATTAAAACATCTTCACCGTGATGCATGGCGGTATTGATACTTTCAGATAATCTTTTTTGCGTATCGGGATTATCTTCAATCACCATTCTGTCTACAACAATCTCGATATCATGTGTTTTGTAACGATCTAATTTCATTCCGGCAGTTAAATCCTGAACGTCGCCATTTACGCGAACTTTCAAAAAACCTTGTTTGGTAATTTGTTGGAATAATTCGGCATAGTGACCTTTTCTGGCTTTAATAACGGGAGCCAAAATATTGATACGTTTTCCGTTGTAATCCTGAATAATCAAATCCTTAATCTGCTCATCAGAATAAGAAACCATTTTTTCACCAGTGTTATAACTGTATGCGTCAGCACCACGTGCGTACAAAAGCCTAAGAAAATCGTATATCTCAGTAATGGTTCCAACGGTTGAACGCGGACTTTTACTGGTTGTTTTTTGTTCAATTGCAATTACGGGCGAAAGTCCGTCAATTTTATCTACATCAGGACGTTCTAAGCCTCCAAGGAATTGTCTGGCATAAGCCGAAAATGTTTCAACATAACGGCGCTGGCCTTCAGCATAAATCGTGTCAAAAGCCAAAGACGATTTTCCCGAACCTGATAGACCGGTAATTACAACCAGTTTCTCACGCGGAATAGATATATCAATGTTTTTTAGATTATGAACTCTTGCACCAAGAACTTCAATAGTATTGTCTTTATCTAGCATAATTTTGAGCAAAACGCAAAGTTACCACTTTGATTTGTTCTTTTAGTGCCCGATAGCAAAAGTTTATGTTATAAAAAGTGACAAAAAGCGGTAGTGTGAATTAATTTTATCCTCTACTGATAAAATTATTCAATCGTCATAGAACGCAATTTCATTCTGTAGGCCTCAAGCGCTATAGATTTGGAAATGAAACCGTAGTATTTGTCATTTCTAATAACCGGAAGAAAAGCAGACTTGGTTTTTTCAAACTTAGTCATAACAATTTCCATACTGTCATAGGATGAAATAGTAGCCGGAGGGGTTTTCATTACATCCTTAATCAAAGTGTATTTTACGCGGTAGGAGTTGAAAATAATTTCTCTGATATCATTAAAATGCACCATTCCCACAAGTTCTTTTTCATTACTCACAACAGCAAAAACAACCTGATTAGAATGTGAAATAAGGTCGACTAATTTGCTTAAATTTTCATCCGGATGAACGGTTAAATAATCGCATTGAATAATAGAATCAATATCCAGAGTAGATAAAATATTGGAGTCTTTATTGCTGGTAAAAGCATGTCCTTTTTTAGCAAGATTTTTTACGTCAAGTGAATATCTTTCAAAACGCTTCGAAATTGCGAAACTTATAGAAGAAACAATCATTAACGGAATCATTAAACTATAACCTCCTGTAATTTCGGCAATTAAGAACATTGCTGTCAGGGGAGCATGAAATAATCCGCTCAAAATACCTGCCATTCCTACCATTGTAAAATTTGTAATCGGGAGTTTTGATAAACCTGTTAAACTGATGGATTTTGAAAAAAAATAGCCCAAATAGGATCCTAGAAATAAGGATGGAGCAAAATTCCCACCATTTCCACCACTTCCTATAGTCAATCCGGATGCAAAGACTTTCAGCATCATTGTAAGTCCTATAAAAAGAAGCAAAACCAATTGATTGTTCCTAAAACTTTCAAAGAGAGTATTATCCAGTAATTTTCCGGGATCAGTTTCTGATAAGGTTTTAATGCTTTCGTAACCCTCACCAAAAAGAGTAGGAAAAATAAAAATGAGTAATGCTAAAAGTGACGAACCCAATAAAGCCTTTTTATAGGCATTCATTTTTAATCTCGAAAAATAATGTTCGACCCTTTGAAAATTTCGTGCATAATAGACCGCCATAAACCCTGTTAATATTCCCAAAAGCACATAAAAAGGAATGTTGTGGTAATCAAAAACTTCTTGTTTTTTGAAAGATAGCAGAATACTTTCGTCTAATACAATCGCAGAAACCAAAGCCCCTGTTGCAGCAGATATCATGATAGGAGTAAAGGCAGAAATACTCACATCAACTAATAAAACTTCAATTGCAAAAAGAACTCCGGCAATTGGAGCATTAAAAGCTGCTGCGATACCGGCTGCAACTCCACACCCAATAAGGAGTGTTCTGTCTTTATATGCTAATTTATAGTTTTGCGCAAAATTTGATCCAAAGGCAGCTCCGGTAATCACAATAGGACTTTCAAGACCTGCAGAACCTCCTAAGCCAACTGTTAAGGAGCTGGTTATGATTTGCGCATACATTTGCTTTTTCGGAATTATTCCGGCTTTTTTTGCAACCGCATACAAAATTTGTGAAGTTCCTTTTTCAATACTGCCGTTCAGTATTTTGTTTACCACAAAAACAGTAAGTAAAATACCAACGATAGGAAGAATACTGGGAATTAAACTCCATTTTAAAATTCCGCTGATATAGGTAGCAAAAGAAAATACACTGTGTGCAAAAGTTTTTAAGACAATTACAGCCAAAGAGCATGAAATACCAATTAGAACACTTGATAAAAATATAAATTGCTTTGGAGTCATTAAGGACTTCGCCAGGGCAATAATACTTTCTAGTTTTCTAAAATATTTTTTAAGCATGCTGTTGTGAAAATTAAGGGATGTTACAAATTTAGTTTATACAAATCAAATTGTATAATTTTCTTTTACGAAACTGTATAAAATTTAAAATCCATTTTTTTTCTAAAAGAGGTGCCACTTTCAAAATTATTGGTTGAAAGTACTTAATACAATCTGATTTTTCATTAGCAAGGGATTTTTTTATAACTATTTACGGCTCAGTTTGATTTTTATAAGGTAAATAGTTTTTTTCTGGATTGCAATTGTATGTCTTCGAAAAAGAGAGTAAATTCCTGTTCAAATTCGGTGTAAAATTCTTTTAAATCCTCACTTGCGAACTGCATTTTGGATATGTTTTTAGATCTTTTGTCCATTTGAGTCAAAATTTGATGAATTCCTTCAATTGTCTGATAACTCAAAAGCCAGTTTCTTTCAATCATATATGGCATGAGATCTTGCGTTTTTTCAGTCAAAATAGAATAATTTTCATGAAGTGACCTGTAAAATCTGTGGATGAAATTTTCGAGTTTTTCATCTGAGTATTTGGTCCAGTTTTTTGCTAAAAAATGATCATAGATAATGTCTACAATAACACCGGCGTAATGATGGTATTTTTCGTGTAAACGTTTTGTGCTTTGTCTGAAGATGTCATGAGAGTCAGTATAAGTATCGATAAAACGATGTAAAAGTATTCCTTTTTGTACATCGACAGGAAAATGCTCAAATTGTTTTCCACGGATTCCGTCGGCCATAAAATTGCCAATTTTAATTAAATCATTTTCACCGGAAAGATATATATGGGCTAAGAAGTTCATTGTTTTTTGGAATTATTACGATCCTGTAAAGTGGTAATGGATCAGGTTGCTTTAGTAAATGTATAAAAACTTTTTTAAATCATTTTGTTATAAAACGTAGGTTGTATTAAACTTAATGTTTAGAGATTATTTCAAAATCTTAAGAACTTAGTCACTAAGTAACCCGGCAACTTTTCTATATTTGTAGTTAAATAACCATAACTCATACAAATGACTTTAATAAAATCGATTTCAGGTATACGAGGAACAATCGGTGGAAAAGTAGGAGATAACCTGACTCCTGTTGATGCTGTGAAATTTGCATCGGCTTACGGAACTTTCCTGAAAAATAATATTCAAAAAGAAAAACTAACGGTTGTAATTGGCCGTGATGCCCGAATTTCAGGACCAATGATTCATAATTTGGTAGTGAATACTCTAATAGGTTTAGGAATTAATGTAATTGATCTTGGACTTTCAACGACGCCAACAGTAGAAGTGGCAGTTCCTTTAGAAAAAGCTGACGGCGGAATAATTCTGACAGCTTCTCATAATCCAAAACAGTGGAATGCTTTAAAATTATTAAATGCAAAAGGTGAATTCTTAAGCGGTGCTGATGGTGCGAAAATTCTTGAAATTGCTGAAGCTGAAGCTTTCGATTTCTCTGATGTTGATAGTTTAGGAGAAATCACGCCGAACGACGCTTATATGGATATTCATATTGACGAAGTGTTGAATTTACCATTAGTAGACATTGAAGCAGTAAAAGCGGCTAAATTTAAAGTAGTGGTAGATGGAGTAAATTCGTCTGGCGGAATCGTTATACCGAAACTATTAGAACAAATGGGGGTTGAAGTGGTAAAATTATATTGTGAACCAAACGGACATTTTCCTCATAACCCGGAACCATTAAAAGAACATTTGACTGATATTTCTGAATTAGTTGTAAAAGAAAAGGCTCATTTAGGTATTGTTGTAGATCCCGATGTTGATCGTCTGGCTTTTATAAGTGAAGATGGTGAAATGTTTGGAGAAGAATATACTTTGGTCGCCTGTGCTGATTATGTTTTGAGCAAAACTCCGGGAAATACTGTTTCTAATATGTCTTCTTCCCGTGCCTTAAGAGATGTAACTCAAAATCAAGGTGGAAGCTACGAAGCAAGTGCAGTAGGAGAGGTGAATGTGGTAGAATTGATGAAAAAAAATAATGCTGTTATAGGAGGTGAAGGTAACGGTGGAATTATCTATCCTGAATTGCATTATGGGAGAGACAGTTTGGTAGGAGTTGCTTTGTTTTTGACACATTTGGCAAATAAAAAGATATCGGTTTCTGCTTTACGTGCCTCTTATCCGGAGTATTACATGAGTAAAAATAAAATTGAACTGACACCGCAAATTGATGTTGATGCAATTTTAGTAGCGATGACTGATAAATATAAAAATGAAGACATTTCAACAATAGATGGAGTTAAAATTGATTTCGCAACAGAATGGGTTCATCTGAGAAAATCAAATACAGAGCCTATTATTCGTATTTATACAGAAGCTCCTTCTCAGGAAAAAGCAGATATTTTGGCACTTAGAATAATTGATGAAATAAAAGCAATTGCAGGTATTTAAGAATTAAATATCTGGATTGTATGAAATAAAAAAAGTTTGATGAGATCATCAAACTTTTTTTATTTCATATTTTTTTTTTTAATATTTTTTTTTAATATTTTTTAACCTTGGACAGGGCCGCTTTGTAATTTTCGTTTACTTTCTCCCAATTGATTAATTTGTAAAAAGCATCAATATAACTTCCTTTTCTATTCTGATAATCCAGATAATAGGCATGTTCCCATAAATCAATTCCTAAAATTGGAGTTCCTGGAATCAAAGCATTTCTCATTAAAGGATTATCCTGATTTTCGGTAGTTGTAATTTGTAATTTTCCAGCCTTGTCAACAACCAGCCAAACCCACCCTGAACCGAATTGTTTAGTCGCTTCATTTTTAAATTGAGTAGTAAGGTTGTTGAAAGATCCAAATTCTTTATTGATTGAACCTGCCAAAGTATCTTTTGGAGTCTGTTCTTTTGGTGTTAAAATATCAAAATAAAGAGTGTGATTGTAATAACCACCTGCGTTTTGACGAAGTTTCGCATTGTTCATATCCATTTTTTTTAGAATATCTTCAATAGGAGCATTTTCAAATTCGGTTGATACAATTTCTTTATTTAAATTATTTGTATACGTTAAATAATGTTTAGAATAATGAGTTTCTAAAGTCAATGAGCGTATTGCAGGAGCTAAAGCATCGTAGCCAAAAGGTAATTTTGTCAGTGCAAATGAACCTTCTTCAGCTTTTACATCGGCAGGAGTGCCAATTATAATTTTTTCTTCCTTTGTAGGTAAAGGAACTTCAACAACTTCGGTTAGCTTATTGTCATTACAGGAAAATAACATCAGTAACGAAGCTGTGAAAGAAAAACAGATGATGTTTTGTTTCATAATTTAATTATTTTGATGTTAGTGAATTGATTATTTCAATATAATTCTCTTTTGCCTCTTCAATGGATATATGGCTGATTTGCATCCACGCATTTGTTTTAAATGCATCGCGCAAACCAAAGTTTTCAGATTGATTGTATACTGCAGTTCCAAATGTAGCCTGTTTATAGTAGGCATAAAGTCTTAACTGCACATCTTGCGGCAAAGAGGCCTGAGTCATTTTCATAGCAGTTTCTACGGCCTCAGAAAAACGAATATCTAAATCTTTTTTTGTCATTAAGCTTTTGTAGCGATAATTGTTTTGCCTCCAATAGCTTTTTCGCCTAAGCTTACATTAATTGGAGTACCTAAAGGTAAAAATAAATCTACTCTCGAGCCAAATTTAATAAAGCCAGCATCAGTTCCCTGAACAACCTGCATTCCTTCCTGAGCATAATTTACAATTCGACGCGCCAATGCACCGGCAATTTGTCTGTAAAGTATCTGTCCGAAAGTTTCGTTTTCAATTACCACAGTCGTTCTTTCGTTTTCTTCACTTGCTTTTGGATGCCAGGCAACTAAAAATTTTCCAGGATGATATTTACTGAATTTTATAATACCATCCATTGCATAGCGTGTTACGTGTACGTTTATAGGAGACATAAAAATAGAAACCTGTAAACGCTTGTCTTTAAAAAATTCTCCTTCATAAACTTCTTCAATAACCACAACTTTTCCATCTACAGGAGCAAGGATTTGGTCACTATTTCTGATTGCAATTCTTTTAGGATTTCTAAAAAATTGCAAAATGATAATCAATACAAGTAAACCAGCTAACTGAACAAGTGTTCTCAGCCAATTGATACCAATAAATCTTTCAGCAATTAAAAGTACAGCAACCGCAAATACGGTACCTAATAAAATGGATGGGCCTCCTTCTTTATGAAACATAATATAAAATTTGATAAAATAAAAATATAACTGGTGCTACAAATATAACACTATCTAATCGATCTAAAATACCTCCGTGTCCTGGCATTATTGCCCCGCTGTCTTTTACTCCTGCAATTCTTTTAAACTTAGACTCAATAAGGTCACCAATTGTTCCAAAAACGCTGGCAATTAAAGCAATAATTGTCCAAATTAAAATAGACCTGCTGCTGAAATCAGGATTGGGCTGAATGTATAATTTTGAAATTAAGAAACCTGCAAAAGCTGCGAAAACAACCCCTCCTAGAAAACCTTCAATGGTTTTTTTAGGCGAAATACGTTCAAATAATTTATGTTTTCCAATTGATTTTCCAACTAAATAAGCAAATGTGTCATTGGTCCAGATTAAAATGAATAATCCGGTAATGATTTTTGGATTGTAGTCATTGGTGCCAAAAGAAATTTTAATAATGAATACAAAAGGGAGTGTAATATAACCCAGTAAATATAAATATTTTGATGAAATACTGACTTTCTGAACACTGTCGTAAAATAAAAACAAAACACATTTAACAGATATGACAATAGTAACAGCGAGGAGTATTAAGTCAAGTTGCTGTATATTGGTATTGAGATTTATTTCTGAATTAAAGGAGTTTTCTAAGAATGCAGTTGTTTCTTTATTATAATGACTTACTAGTATAATACCTGAATACAAAATAGTTCCAAAAAGAATTGAAAATATTTTATTTAAGTTTACCAGACTACAAAATTCATAAATAGCAATAATTAGAAAAATGCCAAAAAGAATGATAAAGCTTTCGGTAGAAAACAGAATAGAAGTTAGTAATAAAGCAATGTAAACAGCACCAGAAATGCTCCTCTTAAGGGTTTCATTCATCTTAAAGGTCTTCTAAGAGCAATAAGTATAAATTTTTTGCAACACTTCCGTATTGTGTAAAATCTTCCTCTTTAGCTTTTTCGAAATATTTGATCGTGGTAATATTCGTAGGATAGTCTCTCTCGTATTTTCTTTTAATTGCACTTAATCCATCGCTTTTCATTGGGAGAATTTGACTTGTTGTTGCAATTATTACAATGTTAGCGGGTAATTCGTTAGGTTTGTTTTGTTTTATTTGTTTAGATGAAAATAAAATAGATCCTTCATCAGCAATTAAATTTTCGCAGCTGGCAAAAAGAAATTTTGGCTGTGCAGGAGAATGATAAGGGAGTTTGTTTTCTTCTAATAAACTGAAAAGTGCCGGCTCATAACATAATACTTCATTTTCAAACCAGTCATTTTCTTCCAGGATATTTTCAAATTGTTCTTCAACTTCCTGTCTGTTTTCACAATACAAAAATTTTCCTCCATTTTTCTTAAAATTAAAAATGAATTGTTCATCTATGGATAAATGACTATTAGGAGCAGGTTTGTTTGCGTACTCGCTTTCGTTTTCTTCGTCAGATGAAGCATTGGCTGAGCCAAATATTTTTTTGAAAAAACTCATTATATATGAAATACTTTACATGTTAATTGAAAACGTTCAAAGATAAAAAAATCTTAATTCAAAAGAGGCTTTTGAATTAAGATTTTAAAAAATATTAAATATTTTGCTGAAGTTTTACGAAACTACTTCTCCTAAATTTTTATCAAAAGAGCGTTTTCCAAAGATGTTTTCCAGATCATCTTTAAAAATAACTTCTTTTTCAATCAATATATCGGCAAGTTGATTTAGTTTGTCTTTGTTTTCTTCTAATATTTGAATAGCTCTTTGGTATTGGCCTTCAATTAATTCTGATATTTCTGCATCAATAATTTTTGCAGTTTCGTCAGAATATGGTTTTGAGAAACTGTATTCGCTTTGTCCGCTTGAGTCATAATAAGTAACGTTTCCGATTTTATCATTCAATCCATAAATTGTTACCATGGCTCTTGCCTGGCGTGTTACTTTTTCTAAATCGCTTAACGCACCGGTCGAAATTCTGTTAAAAGTCACTTTTTCTGCAGCTCTTCCGCCCATAGTAGCACACATCTCGTCTAACATTTGATCTGTTCTTACGATTTGTCTTTCTTCTGGTAAGTACCAAGCAGCGCCTAAACTTTGTCCACGAGGAACTATAGTTACTTTGATAAGAGGTGCGGCATGTTCAAGCATCCAGCTTACAGTTGCATGACCTGCTTCGTGAATTGCAATTGCTCTTTTTTCTTCAGGGGTGATGATTTTGTTTTTCTTTTCAAGACCACCAATAATTCTGTCAACAGCGTCTAAAAAATCTTGTCTGTCTACTGCAGCTTTATTATTACGGGCAGCAATTAAAGCTGCTTCATTACAAACATTTGCTATGTCAGCTCCTGAGAATCCAGGAGTTTGTTTTGCTAAAAAATCTAAGTCAAGACCTTCAACTTTTTTGATAGGAGCAAGGTGTACAGCAAAAATTTCTGCTCTTTCACGAATGTCCGGCAAGTCAACAAAAATTTGTCGGTCAAAACGGCCGGCACGCATTAACGCTTTATCAAGAACGTCAGCTCTGTTGGTTGCAGCTAAAACGATTACATTTGAGTTTGTACCAAAACCATCCATTTCAGTTAGTAATTGGTTCAGTGTATTTTCGCGTTCGTCATTTCCGCCAGACATATTGCTTTTTCCTCTCGCTCTACCAACTGCGTCAATTTCATCAATAAAAATAATAGCAGGGGATTTTTCTTTTGCCTGTTTGAATAAGTCACGTACTCTAGAAGCACCAACACCAACAAACATTTCTACGAAGTCAGAACCTGACAGTGAAAAGAAAGGTACCTGTGCTTCTCCGGCAACGGCCTTTGCTAATAAAGTTTTACCAGTTCCTGGAGGGCCAACAAGTAAAGCACCTTTAGGTATTTTACCTCCAAGATTAGTGTATTTTTCAGGGTTTTTAAGAAATTCAACAATTTCCTGAATTTCCTCTTTTGCGCCTTCTAAACCTGCAACATCTTTAAATGTTGTTTTGATGTCCGTTTTTTCGTCAAAAAGTTTAGCTTTCGATTTTCCAATATTAAAAATCTGACCACCTCCGCCAGCTCCGCCACCGGACATTTTTCGCATGATGAAAATCCAGACTCCTATGATGATAATAATAGGAAGAAGGCTGACAAAAATATCGCTCCAGTTGTTAGCTTCCTTAAAATCATAATCAACTAATTTTTTTTCAGCTTTGGCTTTGTCTAATTTTTCCTGAAAAGACTTAAGGTCACCAAATTTAGTTGTGTAATGAGGACCTTTATTAAGTCTGTCAAACATATCTTTGGCAACTTTTTTATTTGAAGGGTCTTTCAGAGCTGCTTCTGTTAAGTAGATTTCAGCGTCTTTATTGTTAAAAATAATAACATTTTTAATTTGCCCTTTGGCCAACATATTGTCTATGTCAGATGATTTAAGCTGTGCAGGTTCGCTTAAGTTAGAACCTCCAGTTGCAAAACTTATAAATAAAAAAACCAAAAGTATTGCGGTGTATATTAACCAGGGACTTAATTTAAATTTACTCGGATTTGGATTATTATCTTTAGCCATCAGTAGAGAAAGTTTCTTTTAGTATTTGTTTTCGATTGTAGTTATTTTGGCGTCACCCCAAAGGCTTTCGATGTTGTAGTATTCGCGAATGTGTTTTTGGAAAACATGTACCACAATATGCACATAATCCATAAGGACCCATTCTGCGTTATCGGTACCTTCTACGTGCCAGGGTTTATCTTTTAAGTCTTTAGAGACTGTTTTTTGAATTGAGTTTACAATGGCGTTAACCTGTGTATTTGAACTTCCGTTGCAAATTACAAAATAGTCACAAACTGCCGTGTCTATTTCTCTTAAGTCAAGAATATCGATATCATTTCCTTTTACTTCTTCAATCCCTTTGATTATGTTCGCCAGTAGAACATCATTATTAATAGTCTTTTTCGCCATGTATTATTTTATATGAATTTGTAAAGTTACCAAAATTTGTGATTATTTTTGAACCTTAACAAAATATTAAATTAAGTTATTTAAATTACTTAAATGAAACTAATCAAACTCGATGCCATAGATTCAACAAACGATTTTCTTAAGGCATTATCTAATCAGGATGAACTGGATAATTTTACAGTCGTAACAGCTGAAAATCAGACAAAAGGAAAAGGTCAGATGGGGTCTAAATGGGAGTCGGAATCAGGTAAAAACTTAATTATGAGTGTCTTGGTTAAGGATTTTTTGTTTAATAATGAACAGGTTTTTAATATGAGTATAATAGTTTCATTAGCTGTTGTAGAAGTATTAAAATCGCTCGATATTCCTGATTTAAGCATAAAGTGGCCAAACGACATTATGTCATACAATAAGAAAATTGGTGGCATACTTATCGAAAACACCATCAAAAGTGATGGCAGAATCGTGTCAGTAGTTGGATTAGGTCTAAATGTTAATCAGACAAATTTTGAATATTTACCACATGCGTCATCGTTGGCAGTAATTTCTGGAAACCTGTTTGATAAAGATATTTTTCCAAAATTAATTATTGAAAATATCCAACAAAAAATAGAATCCTGGCAAACAGAATCATTATGTTATTGGAAAAAATATTACAATACGTTATTCAGAAGAGGCGTTCCGATGCCTTTTAAAAATCTGGAAAATCAAAACTTCATGGGAATTATTCAGGGAGTTTCAGCTATTGGAAAGTTACAAGTTTTACTTGAAGATGATTCGGTTTCAGAATTTGATATTAAGGAAATACAGATGCTCTATTAAAGAGAAAGATTCATTGTTTCAAAGTTGCAAATCAATCTTTCTAAATTTGATGAATTGATTCGGTTTTAGTTTTTGGTTCTATTTTTCGATTCCAGTAAATGATATAGAATGTTCCTAAAATTGATGGTGTAATCCATGCAATCACACTACCAATTCCTAATCCGGCAACAATGTAAGCTGTAATAGATGCGATTAGTGCACCAACCATTTTTCCTATATGTTTTGATAACCAGATTTTGTTGATCTCTGATAATTTTTTGAAAAAGATAAAGTCTTTATAGCTCATGTAAAAACCAAATCCTCCAAAGAAAATAAACAATATTCCATTTGTGATATTATTTAACTGGCAATAAATCCCCAACAAGATCATTATTACAGAAAAAAGCAATATACTTCCTGAAATTATTTTATCTGTTAAATCGGCTTTTAGTTTGTGTTTAAAAGCCAATGCTCTATTTCCTGAGATAACAAGATAGATAGTAAACAATCCAATCAGAAATAAAAAAATGTTTTGATGATTTGGCATCCAACAGATAATCAGTGAAATAATTGAACTCGTTAACATTCCGATGGAAAATAATTTACCCATTCTTTTATGTAATTTACCACCTTTTTTAACAGCGACACTTCCGATTCCTGTAATTAGCCCAATTCCTCCAAAAAATGCATGAATGTAAATTAAAATCTTAATTGTTTGTTCCATCTGATACGTTTTAGTTTTGATGGATCAAACTTAGATTAATATCCCGCCAGATAATAATTTATGTTTCTGAATTGTATTTTTTTCAAGATGAATTGTTTTTTGAAGAGTTTAGGTGATTTAAGGTAAAGTTTTTTGATCTTTTAAATTCTCAAACTGAAGTTCTCAGAATTGAGAAAAATCAAAACAACTCGAATTTTATTGAAATAAAAAAAGTCCGATGGTTAAATCGGACTTTATAATTTACAATACTAATGATTATAGTTTGTTCATATTATTAGCTAAAGTTTCAATAAACTTACTTATTGGTCCTTTAACCATCATTGCCATCATAGCATTAAATTCTCCTTCAAAAAATAACTGAACAGCACTTTCTGAATCAGAAACACTATCAATATTTGAAACTAAAGTAAAAGGAAGTTTATCACTTGCAGCGCCCAAAACAATTTTATTTGGAGCTACTTTATCTTTCATTTTAAGTTTTATTTCAGGCATCCCTTTTAGTCCAAAAATAAAAGCATCTTCGCCAGTCACTTCAAATTTAGCAATATTATCCGGCATTAATTTTTCAAAATTCTTTACATCAGACAGTAAATCAAATAATTCCTGAGCTGATTTCTGAACAGTAACTTTTGGACTTTCTAAGTTCATATATTTATTTTTTTTTATTGTTTTTCAGGGAAAGTGATGAAAATATTAATTAAATTTTAAATTATTCCTGTCTCCAGGTTGACGGACTCACACTCCAATCCTGTAAAGCGGTTTGCTGGTCTTCACTAATGTATTGTTTCTGAACTGCTAAATTGAGTAAGTTATCGTAGTTGCTTAAAGTGAATAAATCAATAT
The DNA here is from genome assembly GCF_038290035.1 of Flavobacterium calami. Classification (NCBI taxonomy): domain Bacteria; kingdom Pseudomonadati; phylum Bacteroidota; class Flavobacteriia; order Flavobacteriales; family Flavobacteriaceae; genus Flavobacterium; species Flavobacterium calami. The sequence goes on along the minus strand of NZ_JBBYHS010000007.1, from coordinate 213,480 downwards.
TTGCTTTTTTGAAGTTTTCTTCAGCAACGCTAAAACCGTAGGTAAAAATAGCTGCCATACCTTTAATATTAGCCCCTTCATTACGTAAAGCCTCTACAGCCATGAGGCTGCTGTTTCCTGTACTGATTAAATCTTCAACAACAACAACATTCTGACCTTTTTGTAAAAAGCCTTCAACCTGATTTTGTCTTCCGTGCTTTTTGGGTTCCGGGCGCACATATACAAATGGCAATCCAAGGCTTTCTGCAACAAGAATTCCAATTCCAATAGCTCCGGTAGCGACTCCGGCTATAACATCTGGTTTGCCAAATTGTTTTTCAATATTTTTAGCAAATTCATCACGAACATAGTTTCGGATAATTGGAAATGAAAGAATTAACCTATTATCACAATAAATAGGTGATTTCCATCCTGAAGCCCAGGTAAAAGGATTTTCAGGATTCAATTTAATTGCATTTATTTGCAAAAGCAATTCTGCTGTTTTTTCGGCGGTATCTTTATTAAAAATCATAGTACAAATGTATAAAGTTTTTGTGAACGACAAACCACTTTTTTTGACAAATGAAATCTCAAGAGAGACTAATTTTCAATTATTCTTGTTGGAAAGTATTGATATTGAGCAGATCATAGTTAAAATTTTTCAGAATAAAATTCAGAAGGCTTATTTGTACCATCCGGATGAAAAAGAAATTATGAAGACCTTAAAAGCTAAGATCCCTGTAAATAAAGCAGGCGGAGGTTTTGTTTATAATAAAAAAGGTGAAGTTTTGTTTATTTTCAGAAATGGAAAGTGGGATCTGCCAAAAGGCGGAATCGAAAAAGGGGAGGAGATTGAAACTACAGCTATGCGTGAAGTTGAAGAAGAAACTGGTGTAAATGGTTTGCGAATTACCAATAAGCTTCAAAAAACGTATCATATATTTAAACGAAACGGAAAATACAAACTCAAAATCACGCATTGGTTCGAAATGTACACTGATTTTGAAGGTACTCCACAAGGGCAATTGGAAGAAGGCATCGAAAAAGTAGCCTGGCTTAATCCGGAACAAATTAAAGAAGCACTTAAAAATTCATACGAAAACATCAAATTGTTGTTTGAAGAGGAGGAAAAACCAATATTTAAGATTCCAAATTCTAATTAATTACTATTGGTTTAGACTCTCTTAAATTAAAGATTCATGTTTAATTTTTGTACCATATTCCGGTAAGAGTGCAATTACCTTACACATACAGATTAACTTATTGGTAGCGCCATCTGTACTACTTTGGCAGCTTGTTTTTTATTTGTTTTTAGTTTCAGATTTCAAGATTATATGTTTTTGTGGTTGTTTGTCTCACGAAGATCAGGCAAATTAATATATAAAATCTGTTGGCAACTCAATATTTCGGTTAAAGCAACTTGAATAAAGAAAATCTTAAACTTGAAACCTTTTAATTACTTTTGCAAAATGAATAAAAAACAACATTCCAATAATATACTTTCGAATTTAGGAATTCAGAACCTAAATGAAATGCAGGAAATGGCACATGATGCTGTTTTAAACGAAAACAATGTTTTATTGCTTTCTCCAACAGGCTCAGGAAAAACATTAGCTTTCTTGCTTCCAGTTTTAGAACTATTACAGCCAGAAATTTTATCAGTACAGTGTCTGATTTTGGTACCGTCCAGAGAGCTTGGATTACAGATTGAACAGGTCTGGAAAAAAATGGGAACGCCATACAAAGTAAACATTTGTTATGGAGGACATTCAATTGATACTGAAATTAAAAATTTAAGTAATCCGCCTGCTATTTTAATTGGAACTCCAGGAAGGATTGCAGATCATATTGATAGAGAAACTTTCAGAACCGATAAGATTCAAACACTGATTTTAGATGAGTTTGATAAATCTCTGCAATTAGGTTTTCATGAACAAATGTCTTTTATCATCGGAAGATTGCCAAAAGTGAATAAGCGAGTTTTGGTTTCGGCAACTTCAGAGATTGAAATTCCAAAATATACCAGAGTAGTTAATCCAACAGTTTTAGATTTTATTCCGGAAGAAGAGGAAAAAGAAAATCTTTCAATGAAAATGGTGATTTCATCATCCAAAGATAAATTACAGAGTTTGTTTCATTTGATTTGTTCTTTAAAATCTCAGTCGGCAATTGTATTTTGTAATCATCGTGATGCAGCTGAACGAATTAGTGATACTCTGAATGAAAAAGGAATTTATTCAGTTTATTATCACGGAGGAATGGATCAGGAGGAACGTGAGCGTGCTTTGATTCAGTTTAGAAACGGAAGTATCAGTTACTTGATTACAACTGATTTGGCAGCTCGTGGTCTGGATATTCCGGAGATGAAGCATGTGATTCATTATCATCTGCCTTTGAAAGAAGATGAGTTTACTCACCGAAATGGACGTACAGCACGTATGCAGGCTTCGGGTACTGCTTATGTAATTGTTCATGAAAGCGAAAAACAACTGGATTATATCAATTATGATATGGAAGTTTTAAATATCGAAAACGCAGTAGTTTTGCCAAAACCGCCTGAATTTCAAACTATTTATATTAGCGGAGGAAAGAAAACAAAACTCAATAAGTTTGATATAGTCGGTTTCTTTTCTCAAAAAGGAAAACTAGAAAAAGAAGATTTAGGTCTGATTGAAGTAAAGGACTTTATTTCGTTTGCTGCCGTAAGATATAATAAAGTAAAAGATTTGCTTCAGAATATAAAAGATGAGAAGATGAAAGGAAGAAAATTTAAAATTGAAGTTGCCAGAAAGGTGGTAAAAAAAGAAGATTATAAATAATATTCTTATATTTTTTTTAATCTCTGACAAAAAAATAACTGTATGTTTGGATTGATTTGTTTTTGTATTTTGTTGATTTTGAATAAAATACATTTCGTCTATTATTCAATAATCGGATTTTATATAAAATTCACAATTTAATGTTGATAGAAGCGTAATTTTAGAAGTAATTTTTCATAATTTCGGCGTTCATTAATAGTAGTAAAAATTAACCCCAAATTAAGTATGAAAAAAATTATTACCCTTGCCATTTTGTTCTTTAGTTTTGTTTCAGTTGCTCAGATTAAAGTTATTGAAACTGTACCAGTTGAAAAATTAGGAAAAGTAAACAATAACTATATTCAAAAAATTGGAGATGAATATACTGTTTATTATACAAGCATTGTAAGTGATGATGATGATACTTCAAGTTTAAGAAAATTCTCTTTCAAAAACGTAAATAATGATTATGCAGGTCTTTACAGTATTATTATGAATGGTTTTAATGCAAGCCCTTTGTATGATATAAAATTAGAATTACCAAATAATTATATCTGGTTGCATTATACAGGAAATACACTTCCGGACAAAGCTACAGTTCAGTTTATGGTTTCAAGCAAAGATCCTTCTTCTGGTGCAAGTAGTGTTTCTGAACCTTTTGTAAAAGATCAGATTAATAAATTATTCCAAAAGTAATTTGCTAAAAAAAATAATTTAAAAGGCTATTCAGATTCTGTATAGCCTTTTTGTTTTATAAGATTGTATCAAATGATGTTATTTTCTAAAATTCTTATGATTATGTTTTCGTTTATAATGCGTTTGTTTTAGTTGATTTTTTTCTTTTGAAATTACACTAATTGTACCGTCAATTTCAAGCATGCAAAGTTTTACTTCTGTAAAATGTTCTAAACCGTGTTCTCGCATTGCTTCTTTTAGTTCATCGTTGGAGATATCCAGTTTGCTGAGGGTTTTAAATTCTAGTTTTCCATTATGAATAAGAATTTCAGGTTTATCTAAAAATAAATCATTTAGAACTTTGTATTTATGTGTCAGCTTTTTAATTGTAAAATTAATTACAAATAGTACTAATGCAGCAACTAAACCTCCCCAAAGACTTGTGTCAGGACCAACCATTGCATTTTGAACCGAATTGCTAATCAGTAAAATCAGAATAATATCTGCGGTATTTAACTGAGAAAGTTCTTTTTTACCGAATATTCGCAAAGCAATAGTCATAAAAAAATAGACGGCAGCACTTCTTAAAATGATATCTAAATAAGGGAAAGACATATTTTTTATTTTAAAGTTAATTAAAAAGCTTAATCAAATCTGTATTTCGATGAAGCTTTTTAATTAAATAATGGTGATAAAAGACTGATTTTAGTCTATAATTTAAAATTCTTTTCAATTGCTTTGATCATTTCTCCGGCAACGTCTTTGTTTGTAGCGCCTTCAATTCCTTCAAGACCTGGAGAAGAATTTACTTCAAGCAATAAAGGTCCTTTTGAAGAACGAATAATGTCAACACCAGCTACTTTCAAATCCATTGCTTTTGCAGCTTTAATGGCAATCTTTTTTTCTTCTGAAGTAACTTTGATTATTGATGCGGTACCACCAAGGTGGATATTAGCTCTAAATTCACCCGGCATTGCTTCACGCTGAATAGCTGCTACTACTTTACCATCAATTACAAAACAGCGAATATCTTTTCCGTTAGCTTCTTTGATAAATTCCTGAACCAAAATGTTTGCATTCAGGCTTTTAAAAGCGTTGATTACACTCTCTGCTGCTTTTTTAGTTTCGGCTAAAACAACACCTTTTCCTTGTGTTCCTTCAAGTAATTTTACGATTAAAGGAGAACCTCCAACCATTTTAATTAAATTATCAGTGTCCAAAGGAGAATTAGCAAAACCAGTAGTTGGAATATCAATCCCGCTATTTAAAAGCAATTGTAGCGAATATAGTTTGTCACGAGACTGTGTTATGGCTGTAGCCGAGTTTAAACAAAAAACTTTCAAAGCTTCAAATTGACGAGTCAAAGCGCAACCATAAAAAGTAATACTTGGACGGATTCTCGGAATAATGGCGTCAAACTGATTTAAAATTTTTCCGCCTCTGTAATGAATTTCGGGAGTTTTGGCATCCAGTTTCATATAGCATTCCTTAATGTTTAGGAAATGCATTTCGTGTCCGCGCATTTCGCCGGCTTCCATGATTCTTTTGTTACTGTATAATTCGGGATTGCTGGCTAAAAGACCTATGCGTAAACCTGAAGTGGCTTTTTCGGAATTTTGGTATAATTCTTTTAAAGCTTCTGTGGTTGGCTGGCCCAATAAATATTTTTGTTCAGGATCAACCAATACGCGTCCGCTCATAGCTTCGCGACCTAAAAGCATTCTGAAACCCATTGAGTCACGATTGGTCAAAGTCATTTCGATTGGCCATTTTGTATCTCCTATTTTCAGACTCGTTTGTATTACGTAACGATGTTCCCTAAAACCGCTGGAGCTTTTTACAATTCTTTTATCCACCAACGGAGCTTCACAATGGATTATGGTTTTTATGTTATTTTGAATCGGATTGATATCAAATTTCACCCAATTGGCATCATTTTTTATAAAAGGAGCTATGTTTATAGCGTGCATTGCTGAAGTTTTTGCGCCTGAATCCACGCGAGCCTTGATTGTAGGGATTCCAAGCTCTGGAAATGAGCACCATTCTTCACTGCCTAAAATGACTTTGTTTTGAAGCATACGTTGTTTTTATTATAAAATTTAATATCCAAAAATAGCTATTTGCTTTTACTAAAGATAGTGATTTATCTAAAAAAAATACCCGTTATGTTATGAAAACGTAACGGGTAAGTTATTTGTGTTATAAATTTAAATTATTTTATTGATTTGTTGGCTCTTCGGCTTTATGGATTTCTACTGAAAGTTCCTGAGCGTCATCTTTCAAATCCATTAATATTTCGTCACCAGAATGTATTTTTGAAGTTATGATTTCTTCTGCTAACAAATCTTCAACATATTTCTGGATGGCTCTTTTTAGAGGTCTTGCACCAAATTGTCTGTCAAATCCTTTTTCAGCGATAAATGCTTTTGCTTTATCGGTAAGACTTAAATTATAACCTAATTCAGCAATACGGCTGTAAAGTTTTTTAAGTTCAATTTCGATAATCAAATCGATATCAGCTTTTTCTAAAGCGTTAAATACTATTACGTCGTCGATTCTGTTTAAGAATTCTGGGGCAAATGTTTTCTTCAATGCATTTTCGATTATGCTTTTTGAATTTTCATCAGCCTGGGCTACTTTAGCAGCAGTTCCGAACCCAACGCCTTGTCCGAAATCTTTTAACTGACGCGCACCAACATTAGATGTCATGATAATGATGGTGTTTTTAAAGTCAATTTTACGACCTAAACTATCTGTTAAATACCCATCATCTAAAACCTGAAGCATCATATTGAATACATCCGGATGCGCTTTTTCGATCTCGTCTAAAAGGACCACACAGTAAGGTTTTCTACGAACTTTCTCGGTCAATTGCCCGCCTTCTTCGTAACCAACATATCCCGGAGGCGCTCCAACTAAACGAGAGATCGCAAATTTCTCCATGTATTCGCTCATGTCGATACGAACTAACGCATCTTCAGAATCAAATAATTCTTTTGCTAATACTTTTGCCAATTGTGTTTTACCAACTCCGGTCTGACCTAAGAAAATGAACGAACCAATTGGTTTATTTGGATCTTTAAGTCCGGCTCTGTTTCGTTGAATAGAACGTGCAATTTTAAGAACAGCATCGTTTTGTCCGATTACTTTATTCTGAATTAATTCTGGTAATTTAGCTAGTTTGTTGCTTTCTGTTTGTGCAATTCGGTTTACAGGAATTCCGGTCATCATAGAAACAACGTCCGCTACGTTATCTTCTGTAACTTCTATTCGGTTGTTTTTAGAATCTTCTTCCCATTGTTCCTGAGCAAGTGCTAAATCTTTTTCTATACGTTTTTCGTCATCGCGAAGTTTGGCAGCTTCTTCATATTTTTGTTTTTTAACTACCATATTTTTGTTCTCACGTACTTCTTCTAATTGACGCTCTAAATCCAAAATTTGCTTTGGTACGTCAATATTAGTGATGTGTACACGTGAACCGGCTTCATCCATAGCATCTATCGCTTTATCCGGTAAGAAACGCTCAGACATATATCTGTTTGTTAGCTTGACACAAGCTTCGATTGCTTCCGGAGTATATGTTACATTATGGTGATCTTCGTATTTGTCTTTAACGTTGTTCAAAATCGCAATAGTTTCTTCAACAGAAGTTGGTTCTACAATTACCTTTTGAAAACGTCTTTCTAAAGCACCATCTTTTTCAATGTATTGTCTGTATTCATCAAGAGTAGTAGCGCCTATACATTGGATTTCACCTCTTGCTAAAGCTGGTTTAAACATGTTCGAAGCGTCAAGTGAACCTGTTGCTCCTCCGGCTCCTACGATAGTGTGAATTTCGTCAATGAAAAGAATGATATCATCATTTTTTTCAAGCTCGTTCATTACGGCTTTCATTCTTTCTTCAAATTGTCCTCTGTATTTAGTTCCGGCAACTAAGCTGGCTAAATCTAAAGTAACAACACGTTTATGGAAAAGAATACGAGATACTTTCTTTTGGATAATACGCAAAGCAAGTCCTTCCGCAATAGCAGATTTACCAACACCTGGTTCACCTATTAAAAGTGGATTGTTCTTTTTTCTACGGCTAAGAATTTGCGAAACACGTTCAATTTCTTTTTCGCGTCCTACAACCGGATCTAGTTTTCCTTCTTCTGCCATTTCTGTTAAATCTCTCCCAAAATTATCCAAAACAGGAGTCTTAGATTTTTTGTTTGACTTATTGGCTGGATTGTTAAAACTACTTTCTTTTAAACTGTCATCTTGTCCTGAATCATCATTGTATGATTCGTTTTTTGGCAAGTTATCTAAGAATTCTTCTTCGTTTGGAGTCATATTTAAATACTGTTCTTTAGCTATGTCATAATCTATTTTTAGCTTATTCAATAACTTGGTTGTTGGATCGTTTTCGTTTCTTAAGATGCATAAAAGCAGATGAGCCGTACTGATTGATGAACTTTGAAATACTTTTGCTTCCAGAAAGGTTGTCTTCAGAGCTCTTTCGGCCTGCCGGGTAAGATGAAGATTTTTCTTTTCTGCATTTACTTCAACGCTATGGCTGGCCGGACTCAGTATTTCTACTTTCCTGCGTAAATGGTCTAAATCAACTGCCAGGTTATTAAGTATATGAATAGCTTTTCCGTTACCATCTCTTAAAATGCCCAGCATGAGATGTTCAGTACCAATAAAGTCGTGTCCTAAACGAAGGGCCTCTTCTTTACTGTATGTAATAACATCTTTTACTCTTGGTGAAAAATTATCATCCATAATATATAATTGGTATTGTAAATTTAATGAATTACTGTTTGAAAAACAAAAATCGTACCTTTCAGAAGACCTGTCAGCTAAGTGACAAAAAAAAAGGTAATAAAACAGTTAAAAAAGGCTTAATTTATTAACCAAATGGTAAAAAAAAGTTGTTAATAAATCATTGAAATAACTGTAAGGAAATAGCTGAAAAAATTTCAAAAAAACGTATCTTGGCACGCTTTGAAACTAAAATATAATATTTAATATAACAACTTATGTCTGAAGGAGAAAAGTTAATTCCTATTAACATCGAAGATGAAATGAAATCAGCTTACATCGATTATTCGATGTCGGTAATCGTATCGAGAGCACTTCCGGATGTTAGAGATGGCTTGAAACCAGTGCATCGAAGAGTTCTTTACGGAATGTATGATTTAGGTGTAACATCAAGATCTGCCCACAAAAAGTCTGCGAGAATTGTGGGGGAGGTTCTTGGTAAGTATCACCCGCATGGAGATACTTCTGTTTATGATGCAATGGTACGTATGGCGCAGGAATGGAGTATGCGATATTTATTAGTTGATGGTCAGGGTAACTTCGGTTCTGTAGATGGTGATAGTCCTGCGGCAATGCGTTATACTGAGGCCAGAATGCGTAAAATCTCAGAAGAGATTATGGCCGATATCGAAAAAGAAACAGTTGATTTTCAACTAAACTTTGACGATACAATTTACGAGCCTAAAGTAATGCCAACAAGAGTTCCTACTTTATTAGTAAACGGAGCAACAGGTATTGCAGTTGGTATGGCGACAAATATGCCGCCGCATAACTTAACTGAAGTTATCAATGGTACTTTGGCGTATCTTGATAATAATGATATTGAAGTAGACGAATTAATGACTCATATCAAAGCTCCTGATTTTCCAACGGGAGGTATTATTTATGGATATGAAGGCGTTCGTGAAGCTTTTAAAACAGGTAGAGGGCGTATTGTAATGCGTGCTAAAGTTGGTTTCGAAGAAGTGGATGGCAGAGAATGCATTATCGTTACAGAGATTCCTTATCAGGTAAACAAAGCCGAAATGATCAAGCGTACGGCTGATTTGGTTAACGAGAAAAAAATTGAAGGTATTGCAAATATCCGTGATGAGTCAGATAGAAGCGGTATGCGTATCGTTTATATCCTTAAACGTGATGCTACTCCAAACGTAGTTTTGAATACTTTATATAAGTACACTTCATTGCAATCTTCTTTCAGTGTAAATAATATTGCACTAGTAAAAGGACGTCCTCAATTGTTGAATCTGAAAGATATGATTCACTACTTTATTGAGCATCGTCACGATGTAGTAGTTAGAAGAACTCAATTTGAATTGCGTAAAGCAGAAGAAAGAGCGCATATTTTAGAAGGATTGATTATTGCTTCTGACAATATCGACGAAGTAATTGCGTTAATTAGAGGGTCTAAAAATACCGATGAAGCCAGAGAAAAATTAATTGAGAGATTTAAATTATCAGATATTCAGGCTCGTGCAATTGTAGAGATGCGTCTGCGTCAGTTAACAGGTCTGGAGCAAGATAAATTAAGAGCTGAATTTGACGAATTAATGAAGTTAATTGAGCATTTGAAAGCTTTATTAGCAGATGTTAATTTGAGAATTGATTTAATTAAAGAAGAGCTTACAGAGATTCGTGATAAATATGGTGATAATCGACGTTCGCAAATTGAATATTCAGGAGGGGATGTAAGTATAGAAGATTTGATTGCAGATGAAAATGTGGTTATTACAATTTCGCATGCAGGTTATATCAAACGTACAAATCTTACAGAGTATAAAACTCAAAACAGAGGAGGAGTTGGTCAAAAAAGTGCAGGAACAAGAGATCAGGATTTCCTTGAGCATATGTTCGTTGCAACCAACCATCAATATATGATGTTTTTTACCCAAAAAGGAAAATGTTTCTGGATGCGTGTTTATGAAATTCCTGAAGGAAGCAAAACAGCAAAAGGAAGAGCAATTCAGAACCTTGTAAATATTGAAAGTGACGACAAAGTAAAAGCTTTTATCTGTACGCAGGACCTTAAAGATAAAGATTATATCAATACCCATAATCTTGTGATGGTAACAAAACAAGGGCAGGTGAAGAAAACTTCTTTGGAGAAATATTCTAAACCACGTGTAAATGGTGTTGCAGCTATCACAATTAAAGAGGGGGATGAGTTAATGGGAGCAAAATTAACGAATGGTGAAAGTCAAATTATCTTAGCCGTAAAATCCGGTAAACTGGTTCGTTTTGAAGAAACAAAAACTCGCCCGATGGGAAGAACAGCTTCAGGAGTTCGTGGAATTACTTTGAAAGATGAAACTGATGAAGTAATTGGTATGGTTACTGTTGATAAAAATGATATTAACGATTCGCAAATTTTAGTGGTAACTGAAAACGGATATGGAAAACGTACCAAATTAGTCGACGAAGATGGAGAAGATGTATACAGAATTACAAACCGTGGTGGAAAAGGTGTTAAAACACTTAATATTACTGAAAAAACAGGGAAATTAATCTCAATAAATGCCGTTACAGATTCTGATGACTTAATGATTATCAATAAATCGGGATTGACAATAAGAATGGCTATTGAGGATTTACGTGTTATGGGGCGTGCAACGCAGGGTGTAAGATTGATTAACTTAAAAGGGAAAGATTCTATTGCAGCCGTAACAACTGTAATGAAAGACGAGGCAGAAGAAGTTGTTGTAGATGAAGATGGAAATGTTGTTGAGTCTGTAATCGAAAGAGTTAAGCCTGATCTGGAAGTGCTTGAAGACGATGGATCATCAGAAGATGAAGACGAAGATGATTCTGATGTAGAGCCAGAAGATGAAGATGATTCAGATGAAGAAGAATCTGAAGAATAAAAATTAAATCACAAAATTTAAATTAAATATACAAATTGAATATTATGAAAAGTAAATATGTAATACTTGCATCAGCATTGTTGATTTCGGTAGCTACTTTTGCTCAGAAAGATCAGATAAAAAATGCTGAAAAGGCCTTAAAAGGTGGAGATGCTCAAGGGGCAATTGCACAATTAAAGGATGCGGAGAATCTTATTGTTAATGCAAAAGATACTGAACAAGCTCAATATTATTTTATCCAGGGAAATGCTTATTTGGATCTAGCTAATAAAAAAGTAGAAGAAGGCAAAAATCTTTCTTTAGCTGCTGAGAGTTATAAAAAGTTGATTGATATTGAAAAAGCTTCAGGAAAGCAAAAGTACTCAACACAAGCAGCTACATCAATCACAAATATTAAAGGGCAGCTTATTAACTCTGCTATTGCAGATACTCAGAGTAATAAGTCAGCATCAGGGGCAAAAAAATTATATGATGCTTATTTATTGGATAAAAAAGACACTATTAATTTATACTATGCTGCTTCGACGTACGTAAACGCACAAGATTACGATGCTGCTTTGCCAATGTATGAAGAGTTGAAAAACATCAACTATTCTGGAAAAGGAACCAGCTACACTGCTGTAAATAAAATTTCAGGTAATGAAGATGGTTTTAGTAATGCAAAAGACAGAGATTTAGCTGTAAAATTAGGAACACACGAAAAACCTAAAACTGAAACTATTCCGTCCAAAAGAGGTGAAATATACAAAAACTATGCTCTTATTTTGCTTCAAAAAGGTCGTAAAGAAGATGCAAAAAAAGCAATTGCTGATGCCAGAAAAACAAATCCTGATGATAGTTCTCTAATTATTTCTGAAGCCAATTTGTATTTAGAAACTAAAGATTTTGAAACGTATAAAAAATTAGTTGGAGAAGCTTTGCAAAAAGACCCAAATAATACAGAATTACTTTTTAATCTAGGTGTGCTTAGTGCTAATGCTAAAAATGAAGCAGATGCCGAAAAATACTATTTAAAAGTTATCGAAATAGATCCTAAGTATGCAAACGCATATCTTAATCTGGCAGCGTTAAAATTAGAAGCAGAAAAACCAATTATCGATGAAATGAATAAATTAGGTACTTCTGCAAAAGATATGAAACGTTACGATGTACTTAAAGCTCAAAGAGAAAGTGTATTTAAAAGTGTAATTCCTTATCTTAAGAAAGCAAATGAATTAGATCCTAAAAATCAGGATGTTGCTAAAACATTGTTAGGAGTTTATAAAGCACTTGAAATGACTGCAGAAGCAAAAGCATTGAAAGCTACAATGTAGTCTTAAATATATCAAAATTTTTAAAGCTGTCTGAAAATATTTTCAGACAGCTTTTTTTATGGAATTAATGTTTGATGGAGTTTTGCTAAAAATAGAATTATAATATAAAAACGGATTTTTTTTCAACGGGGATTAATTTCTGCAATTTGTACCAAGGAGCTGCAGATGCAGTACAGACCATTTTCGTGTGGTATTGTTATTTTCTATTGAAATTACTCCAGAATTGGTTTAATCAAGTCTTTTGGTTTAAAGGGTTGATCTGTAGTGATATTGGAATGTTATTTTAATGGCTGATTATTATTTGTTGTATATCGTTATTGTCGCATCCTATTAAGCGAAACACAATACAGGTGGTTTGTTAAATCTTAAAATTAAAATTGCTGGGTTACGGTAATTTAGCTTTAGATGTATTGGCTTTTTTTATCATTTTGCAAAAAAAAAGAGCACCAAACTTTGGTACTCTCTTTTGTAGAAATTTAAGCGGCATTTTATCTTCTTCCATGACCATGATCGTGATCGTCGTCATGTCTGTCGTGTTTGTCATGTTTATTATGGTGCTTATCATAATGTTTATGGTTTTTATAATCATCATGTCTGCGGTCATTATAGCCATAAACAGGTCTCGATTTGTAAGGTCTTTGAGGAGCACCATGATATCCTTTGTAATATTTCGTTTTATGTCTGTCAAAATAAACGTATGGAGTTCTTCCGTGATAATCATTTAATACTACTTTGTAACCTCCGTACAAATCATAGTTTCTGTATTGTCTTGGTAAATTTCTAGATCTCACCCAGGTATTGCCTCCAAAATAGATGAATTGTGAAGCTCTTACATCATAATAACATTGAATATCTGGTAAATAGTAATATTCCATTTCAGTGTATCCTACAGGTCCCCATACTGGTGGAGTTCCTATATTTACGTTTATTGATACTTGTGACTGAGCTGTATTTGCAATGATTAAAAATAATCCAACGATTGCGATTTTTATAGTTTTCATCTTTAAAAATTTAAGTGTTAATCTTGTTTAGGAATATCCATATACTGTGCCAAAATAATATACCAAAACGATTTTCTTTAAAAAAAAGTATATTTCGAAAATGTAAAAATGATTGTTATTGCCTGAAAGCACTGGTGTTTAGGATGTTATTGTTATTTTTTTTGAGATAAAAAAAATAACTATTTATATTCAACAATTCTGGGTTTTCCTAATTCAAATGACTGAAGTCCGAAGTCCGAAGTTTCAAGAGTATTTGTTTTAAAAATGCTATCACCCTGAAATGGAATTGTTGGATAATATGAAATAGAAAGCTGAAAAGCACTAAAAACAAGATAGTCGTTACTGATCAGCAGACCCAGACTGAATTTTGAATAATATTTATTTTGAAGTAAACCGGAACTACTGCTTCCTAAAACGGCTATTGAATAATTAAAATAGGGATTTAGCCTAAAACCTAAAACCTCTTCGGGGGCGTAGGTTTGGGTTTGCAGTGTTAAAACCATTTTGCTTTTTCCGTAATGAGCGGCATTAAATCCCTGGATTCCGTAATTTTCGTTTATGGTAAGCTGATCTCCGATGGAAGCCTCCCTGTTGATTCCTATAATTACTTCCGGCTTGATGAATTGTCGCAATTTCCAGTCTCCAATTGTTAGTAAACTGGTAAAATAATTTGCTTTGGCTGAAATTGAAGTCTGGTACGTTCTGCCCTGATGAAAAAAAGTACCTATTTCAAAGTTGGTACTCAGGAATCCCCATTTGTAATAGTCTCCAAATGATGCCTGGGCTCCTATGTAAGGCCTCCACATTTTATTTTTATACTGATATCCTGCAGTAATTCCGTAGATTCTTCCAATTGGAACGTCTTCAGTATATCCGTTTCTAAAAATGTAATTATCCTTTACGAACTCTCTGGTGTTGACCCCCAATCCCATTAACATTAGTTTTTCATCTGAAAAAAAATTAATTGTGTCAAATGCAACACTGGGTTTTTCTGTATAATCAACATTTAAAAAACGCCCCGTAACTATGAAGTTGGTTGTTCTTTCTTTTTTTGGATTTTCTCCCGTAATGTTAAAAGATTTTCCAGCCCAAAAATCATGAAAATAGTATTTAAAAGGCTGAAATTCATATTTAAGAGTTGCATCTTGTAAGGTGTCACGTCTAAACTGTTGTCCTAAAAGAACTCCACCTGCCCATTTGGCCAATGGAGAGTAAAATGGACGTTCTATAGAAATACTTTTGTTGTAATTGTCATCTAAATCCCTGTAATATCTAAACTTTGTAGTGATAAATGTATTTTTGATGTTTGGAATTGTGTATAAAGCATCGTGACCATTATGTCCGTCATCAAACCTATTTGTAAATTTGTATTCGAGTTGCTGACCTGTTCCTGCAATATTGCGGTCATTGAATCCGACTCCAACTCTTGAACTTGATATTGAAAATTTCGGAATTAAACTCCATGCGTCTAAAACACGAACCGTTACATCAACAGAATCAGTACTATTCGGGACCAGTTCTTCAGTTATACTGACTTTATTTACAAATCTTTGTGACCTGATAATACGTTCGGTTTCTTTTATTTTATAACTGTCGTATGCAGAATTTCTTTTAAAAAGCAATAAATTTTGGATAGCAAATTTTTTGGTTTTGAGATGCAGTTTATTTCCTGTTCGTTCTCCCCAGTTTTTTGGAACCATAGTTGAATCAGTATCAGAGCGTCCAAAAGGATCCAAAGTTATGATTCTGATCTTGCGAATAATTTTGCCGTCAATATCCGGAAGATGTTCCTTAGTAACTAAAGTTTCGTTTTTCTTTTTAATTTTTGCAGGTTTGAAAATTATTTTCTTTAAAAAAGTGGTGAATTTTCCTTTTTCAGAGAACTTTTTAATTTTATGGTATTTTTCGAGACTATCATTTTTAGTTTGTTTTTCTTGTGAAAATGCGCTTTGGGAAAAATTCCAAAGGAAAAGAAAAAGAAAAACTATTTTAAGAAAGTTTCGATACATGCTAATAAAGTTAGCTATAAATTATGATGGATTCAATTTTTAATTTAATACTTCAAGTACTTAAACTTTAGCCCTTAGTTTTTTAATCCTCCATGTAAATTTTTTAGGCATGTGATTGCCCATCAGGTATCCCCAGGGTTCTAATGATTCAATTCTGTCAAAAATAATTTTTAAAATAGCCAGAAGAGGAATGGCCAGGAACATACCGGCAATGCCAGCAACTGATCCTCCAACAATAATTCCTATTATAGATACGAATGCATTGATTTCTACATTTGAATTAATAATTAAAGGGACAAGTACATTGTTGTCAATAAGCTGTACAATTATGTTTACGATAAGTATGCTTAAAATAATAGAAATTTCGGGTGTTGCTGTGAGTGAAGAAAGAACGGTTAAAATACCCGCAATCATAATTCCGATATAAGGAATAAGGTTTAAAATTCCTGTAATAAGCCCTAGTAATATAAAATATTTGACACCTATGATCCATAAACCAAGTCCGGTCAGGATAGAAACAACAAACATTTCGAAAATGAGGCTCAAAATATAATTGTTAATAGAAATTTTAATCTGAGTAATGATTTCTTTTAATTTTGGATGATTTTCATAGCGAAATAATTTTGCCAGAAAAAGAATAAAGTGAGTCTTGTATAGAAGAAACAAAAAGGTAAATACAACTACAAGCATACTATTGAATAAGACATCGCTCAAAGAACCAATTGCCGCTCCAATTGTTCCGGTCCCATTTTGTACGGAGTCGTTGGTTACTTTTTCAATATACTTTTTTTGTTCCCAAATGCTAATTTGAAATTTTTCATGTATATAAGACTGCGTATTATTGAAGAAAGAAATAGCATTTTTTTTAATAATATCAAAATCATCTGCAATATCTGTTATCTGAAAAGAGATGAAAGCCAGAATGGCTGCAATACTTAATACAAATATGACTACGGTTACAAAAGAAGCGAGGTAGGTTGGAAAACGTAATTTTGTATATAAAAAAGTGTGTATTGGTAAAAGTAGAACTGTAAATAAAAATGCCAGCATTACAGGTGTAATAATATTACTTCCAATATATATTACTAAACCAATACAAATCAGAATTAATAGAATACAGGTTAATTTTACGTAAAGTGGTAGTTTTATTGATTCATTCATTTTTTTGAATTTTGATAACTAATTTTTGTTATACAAAATTGCTGCATAAATCAAATTATTTCGTTCTAACTTATTTTTATTAGTTTATAAAATTCCCATTAATCAAAGAATTCCTTTTCTTCATACGTAGGTGTAATAATAGAAATTCCTTTTTGCAGTAAAAGATTGTTTGGGAATATTATTTTCTCCCCTTCTTTTGTTTTTAAATTAACATGAAAAGCGCTGATGTCTTCAATTTCGGCTTCAATAGGAAAATCTTTGTCATGTATTTTTATGGTGTCGCCAATCCTGAAAGGGAACGAAAAAAACAAAATCATTCCTGAGGTAATGTTGCTTAAAATAGACCATTGGGCAAACATAGCAACACCAATCACAGTAGCAATTGAGGATACGGTAATAAAAATGTCTTTAGTATCTACTCCCCAAATTACAATCAGGCTTATAGTTACCAAAATATTCATTAAGATATGAATGTATTTAATAACCAAATTAGTACGATGTTCTAATAAATGACTAGTACTGGCATATCTTCGTACTAATTGTGCGATAATAATTCGCAGTGCGAATAATACAATTAGGAGAATTATAGTGGTTAATATTTCCTGGCTATATTCTTTAAATGAAAACATAAATTAATTTTTACTCTAATGTACTCAAATATTCATAAACTTTCGCAGTTGGCAGTCCCATAACATTCGTATACGAACCTTCGACTCTGGAAACGGCCATAAAACCAAACCATTCCTGAATACCGTAAGCACCAGCTTTGTCATAGGGTTTGTAATTTTCTATATAATATAAAATAGCTTCGTCTGATAAAGGGTTGAAAGTTACTTTTGTAATATCATGCAGCAGGGTAGAAGCTTTGCTTGTTTTAAAGCAAACCGATGTAATTACCTCGTGGCTTGCGCCCGACATTGATTTTATCATTTCAAAAGCCTCCTCAGCATTTTTGGGTTTGCCCAGCGCTTTGTTATTGTGCCAGACAATGGTATCACTGGTTACTAAAATTTCATTTTCTTTTAGCTCACCTTCAAAAGCATTTGCTTTCAACAGGGCTAAAAAATCGGTTATTTCTGCAGCTTTTAATTCAGGTGGAAAAATTTCTTCCACATCTTTTAACCTGATTTCAAAATCTAAATCCAGATCTTTAAAAAACTGTTGTCTTCGCGGTGAACCCGAAGCCAGAATTAAGCTGTATTTTTTTAGTTTTTCTTTAAGCATTATAATGAATGTTTAAGGTAATAACCACAATTGATAAAATTCCGAAAAGTAAAATTAGTTTCAGGACGTTGCTTAAATGGTTAAATTCTTTTTGTGATTTAGCAGAAAAAACTTTTACCATAAAGTAAAGAAGCGGAGCCAAAACCAAAGCAAAAGCATACAGAGTTGCTATATAAAGACTGTTCTCCAGAAAATATTGTTTAATGTAAAGCAGTGATACAATAAAAGGAATAATAGAAAGTATCGATACAATTTTAGCAGTTCTGCTAATACCAATGGCAATAGGCAGTGTATTCATTCCCTGATTATAATCTCCGTTAACGTCTTCAATGTCTTTTACGATTTCACGGATAAAATTAATCATAAATGCAAATAATGCATAATCCGTTAAAATAGAAAACAGACTGGCCATCTGAGCCTTATTTTCGGCTACTGTTGCCGGAAAAAGATCAAAAATACCAATAAGCAGTACACTCATCGCTAATAATAAAGCTACCACAAAGTTTCCTAAAATCATAATTTGTTTTAAAGTTGTGGAATAAAAGTAAAGCAAAGATGCCATTAGTATAAAAATAGTAGCAAATCCTGGTCTTCCTATAACATTTGAAAGATAAAAACCAATTGCAACACCGGTAATATTTAAAGCAATATAAATGTTATAGCCTGACGTTTCTGAAACGCTTTTGCCAATTATAACTTTTTCGGGTCTATTAATCTGATCGGTTTCAGTATCAAAAACATCGTTAATTACATATCCGGCAGCTGCCAGTAAAACAGTGCTTAAAACTAATAAACCGTATTGCCAGTCTGATAAAGCCAAAGGAATGTTTTGTCCTTTTAGGAAGGAATAACGAAATAAAACCTGCATAAAAGCAAGCATTAAAAGGTTTTGATAGCGAATTAATTTGAGGTATTTCATTTTTAAGATTCTAAGGGGCTGAGATAACTAAGTTTTTTAATTGAAAATGCGTTTTTTAGAGTTAGATATATAACTCATAATTCATAAAATATTGCTTAATCATGTTTTCCGTTAAAGTATTCCATCCATTTGCCCTGTACTTTCATAACTTGTTCGATTACGTCACGTACAGCACCTCTTCCGCCTTTTACGTGCGAAACATAACGGCAAATATTCTTGATCTCAGGGCTAGCATCCTGTGGGCAGGTTGGTAAGCCTACCAGTTTCATAACGTGAAAATCAGGAATATCGTCGCCCATGTACAACACATTTTCAGGTTTTATATTATGAATATTAGTGTATTCCTTAAAAGTTTTTACTTTATCCGGAGTTCCTAAATGTATGTCGGTTATACCCAAATTGTGTAATCTTATACGAACACCTTCATTGCTTCCGCCGGAAATAATACAAATGTTAAAACCGCTTTCTACAGCAGCTTTCATAGCATAACCATCTCTGATATTCATTGTACGGAGCATTTCTCCTTCATTGGTTACAAAAACTGAGCTGTCGGTAAGTACGCCATCGACATCAAAAACAAATGTTGTGATGTCATTCATTATTTCTTTAAAGTGTTTTGCCATTATTTTGTATAGATTGTGTTAAGAGTTTATAGATATTTTTTTGATTTTCATCTGTTAAGTAATTAAGATGAGCCTGTATTGTTGCCGAATCATTTCGTTTTGCAGGACCTGTTTGCGCTTCAACAGGGGTAAGGGTTTTTATCTTTTCTGCAGTTTCGAAAATCAGAGGTTTTAAAATTTCGAAAGGAACATTGTGTTCTTTGCAAATTTTTTGCCCAATCTGATACAAATGATTCGTGAAATTGTTTACAAAAACTGCCGAAACATGCAGTGCTTTTCTTTGTTCTGAACTAATTGGAAAAACCACATTAGAAATACTTTTGGCAACCGTTTCCAGAGTATTGTAATCTGCTTCATTTTCAGCTTCCAGACAAATCGGAATTACAGAAAAATCAAGCGTTTTCGCTTTAGAAAAAGTTTGTAACGGATAAAAAACTCCTTTTCGGTTTTTAGAATCCAAAGCTTTTACCGATGTAGTTCCTGAAGTATGAACAACAAGTTTGTTTTGAAAAGGCAAACGCCCGGAAACTTCAGAAATTGCATTATCAGATATTGAAATAATATACAAATCAGCTTCTTTTAAAACAGAAAAATCAGTTACAATTTTATCTGAATCAATAAGGTGCGTCAAAGACTCTTTTTTTCTTGAAAATACTTGTACAATTTCTGCCTTCTCACTTTTAGCGAAAGCTTTTATCAAATGCTCAGCGACATTTCCGGAACCAATTATACTTATTTTAATCATACCGCAAAATTAGTATTATTTTTTAAGTGATAGCTTCAGGTTTTACAGATTAAAATCATTTTAGTACTGAGTCATCGTAAAAAGGGCAGCAAAAAGTTGTGATTTTAACATATTTCAAATATTGTAAGATAACATTGAGAATTCATTTAAAACGAATGTCTTTTTTTTGTTTTAATTAACAAAAGACAAATAATACAACTCAACAATTTTAAGTACTTTTGTGCCACTTTTACACACAGTAATTCCTTCAAAATGGATAAAAAAATATTCTCTTTTTTGTTTTCTACAAGATTAATGGCCGTTCTTTTTTTAACATTTGCACTCGCAATGGGTATTGGAACCTTTATCGAAAGTAAATACAATACAGATACAGCCCGCATTTTAATTTATAACACCTGGTGGTTCGAGGCAATAATGGTGTTTTTTATGATTAATTTCTTCGGTAATATCAAACGTTATCAATTATTGAAAAAAGAAAAATGGGCAACTCTGTTACTTCATATTGCATTTATTTTCATTCTTTTAGGAGCATTTATAACCCGCTATATTAGTTACGAAGGCGTAATGCCAATTCGTGAAGGTAATTCAGAAAACCAAATTCTTTCTGAAAAAACTTATTTGAGTGTTTTTGCAGATGGAGAATATAAAGGAGAAATGAAACGCAGGACTTTTGAGAAAAATCTTTTGTTTTCTCCGGTTACCAATAATGATTTTACTCTTTCAGGTAAATTTGATGAAACTCCTTTTGAAGTTACTTATGTGAATTACATAATGGGTGCGAAGGAAATCATTAAACCCGATCCAAAAGGGACTTTATACATTAAATTAGTTGAAGCCGGAGCCGGTGGGCGTGAAGAGCATTTCCTGAAAGAAGGAGAAGTTCAAAATATCCACAATGTTTTGTTTGCTTTGAATAAACCAACTGATGGAGCAATAAACATCAATACTACTGGTGAAAAATATACCATTCAGACGCCTTTTGAAGGACAGTTCATGCGAATGGCTGATAAATTTCAGGGAAAAGTAACAAAAGATAATGTACAGCCTTTGATGATGCGTTCTCTATACAGTATTGGTGATATCCGAATTGTATTTCCTGATCCTGCAGTAAGAGGAATTGTAGATTATGAATCGAATAATGACTTCAAAGCTAAATCTCATAAAGATGCATTAATCGTGAAAGTTAAAGCTGATGGTCAGGAAAAAGAAGTAAGACTTTTTGGGTCTAAAGGAAGTGTAGGAGAGCCACAAACCGTTAAAATTGGAAAAGTTGAATACAGTTTATTTTACGGTAGTAAGGCTTATATTGCACCTTTTAAAATTAAGCTAAATGATTTTATAGCTACTAAATATCCTGGTACAGAGAATAGTTATGCTTCTTTTGAAAGTAAAGTAACGGTTCAGGATTCATCCGAAACTTTTGATGCCAGAATTTATATGAACCACGTTTTAGATTATAAAGGATATCGTTTTTTTCAATCAGGGTTTGATCCGGATGAAAAAGGGACAATCCTGTCTGTAAATCATGATTTCTGGGGAACTAATATCACATATTTAGGATATTTTATGCTTTACTTGGGTTTAATGGCCATCATGTTTACCAAAAATTCTCGTTTTGGTGATTTAAAACGTAAACTTGAAAAAGTAAAAGAGAAAAAAACAAAATTGATTACTATTTTAGTTTTAATGCTAAGTTTTAACGGTTTTGCACAAGAACCTCATGTTCACACTCCCGGACACAAGCACACTCACACTCATACACATGACGAAGATCCTAATGATCATGCAAATCATGTTACACGTCCTCCAAGCCAAAAGCAAATAGATTCATTGCTGAATATTTACAAAGCTCCGGAAGCTCATGCAGCTAAATTCGGACGTTTGATTATTCAGGATGCAGGAGGAAGAATGAAGCCTATAAATACTTTTTCTTCTGAATTGCTTCGTAAAGTAAGTCATGATGATAAATACAACGGAATGAATTCTGATCAGGTATTTTTGTCGATGACACAATATGGTCAGGTTTGGATTCAGGTTCCTATTATTCATTTAAGAGCAGGAAACGATAGTATCAGAAAAATTATTGGGGTAGAAAAGGATGCTCAAAAAGCACCTTTCGTAAAGTTTTTTGATGAAAACGGAAATTACAAATTGTCTCCTTATTTAGATGCCGCCTACAAAGCAGCAAACCCAAATCAGTTTGAAAAAGATTTTATTGAAACAGATAAAAAAGTGAATCTGATGGAGTCTGCTTTAATGGGAAGTATTTTAAAAATATTTCCGGTTCCAAATCATCCTGGAGATAAGTGGATTTCATATATGGAATTGGATCATGCGGGTTTAAAAGGAATGGAAGCAACTTATACCAAGCAGATTCTGCCGCTTTATTTTAATGCCCTAAACAATGGTGCTATTTCTAAAGATTTTAAATCTGCTGATGATTTAGTAGAAAGTATTAATGGTTTCCAAAAGAAATTTGGAGCCAAAGTTCGCCCAAGCGAAGAAAAAATAGATGCTGAAATCGCATACAATAAGTATGATGTATTTAAGAAATTACCTTATTGGTACATTATGGCTTCTATTTTGATGTTTATTTTTACGATTATAAACATCTTCTTTGAAAAGAAATGGCTTCGAATTACTATTAATGGTTTTCATATTATCATCGGAATTTTATTCGGTTTACATACACTTGGCTTGATTGCCCGCTGGTATATTTCAGGACATGCACCATGGAGTAATGCTTACGAATCGATTATTTATGTAGCATGGTCAACCATGTTCTTTGGATTGGCTTTTGACCGAAAATCTAAATTAACAGTTGCATCATCAGCTTTTGTCACAGCTATGATTTTAATGGCTGCTTACATGAACTGGATCGATCCGGAAATTGCTAATCTGCAGCCTGTTTTGAACTCCTATTGGTTAATGATTCACGTAGCAGTAATTGTAGGTAGTTACGGACCGACTGCATTAGGATTTATTTTAGGTTTCGTTTCATTGTTATTAATTTTCTTTACTAATGAAAAAAACAAAGCTAAAATGGATTTGAATATAAAGGAAATCACATATATCAACGAAATGGCATTGACAATTGGTTTGATTATGTTGACGATAGGAAACTTCCTTGGAGGGCAGTGGGCCAACGAAAGCTGGGGACGTTATTGGGGATGGGATCCAAAAGAGACTTGGGCTTTAATCTCAATAATGATTTATGCTTTTGTAATTCACGCTCGTTTTGTTCCTGCATTAAGAGGAAAATGGTTCTTTAACTTAATGAGTATGTTTGCTTTTGTATCGATTTTGTTTACTTATTATGGAGTAAATTTCCACTTGGTAGGGTTGCACTCCTACGCCAGCGGGGAGGCAAAATCTCTGGACTGGATATATTATTCATTAGCTGGAATTTCAGTAATAGGTGCTATAACTTATCCTAAATATCAAAGATATTATAAAAAACAAGTGAAAAAATAATTCGAAGAAGGGTTCAGCTGAAGAGTTGAACCTTTTTTTTGTTTTAATAAATTTTGAATAAAATAGATTAGTTGGAGAATTAGGAGCTTATTCCTGCTGTCCACTATATCTTTTGTAGCGAACCCCGCTACAAAAGGATGCCGTTTCCATCAGGGCTAGGAACTCAGTTTTCATAATAACAAACATGTGTCAGGCTGAGCGGAGTCGAAGCCCTTTTTTAGTTAAAACTTTTGACTAAACTTTAGATTTTTTTAATAAACGATTAAATCATTTTTAGACATAAAAAAAGGATAGCATTTTTTTTGCTATCCTTTTCATCAACTTATAAAAGCATTATTTTTTAATGATTTCTTCTAAAACAGCTTTGTTTTCGTAATTGGTTACTTTAAGAATAATTGCCTGATTTTTTACCGTTTTACCTTCAATAACGTATAATTTCCCTTTTTTATAAGGGATGTTGCTTTGGTCAAAATCTACATCACCAAATTGGAGTGTATTTTTGATATCAGCAGTATCAATCCATTTTTCGTTCAGAGTCTGGACAGCTTTTTCGGAATACTGAAAAGGTTTGGTTCTCAAACTATTCAAAACCCTCGCATTCGGAAAGTAATTACAGCGGGTATCTTTTCCACTAAAAACAAGCGCCACAACAAAGCACCCCATAACTAAACCAACCAAATAATAAGCAAAACGATGTACGAATTTCATGAATTAATTTTTTTGCAAAGGTACGCTAAAGTTACTTTAGAAAACAAGTAAATTAATATCGTTATCTGGTAAATCAAACCATTCGCCAATAGCTTTGTTGGTTAAAATTCCGTGATAAAGATAAATACCGTTTTTTAAGCCTTTATTGCATCTAATGGCACTTTCCAGTCCGCCATCTTCGGCTATTTGATGAAGGTATGGCGTCAGGATATTACTTATAGAAAGTGAAGCGGTTTTAGAATAACGGGAAGGAATATTTGGAACACAATAGTGTAAAACATTGTTTTTTATGAAGGTAGGTTTTTCGTGAGTGGTTACTTCAGAACTTTCAAAACAACCGCCAGTATCAATGCTGACATCAACAATAACAGCGCCTTTTTTCATGTGCTCCACCATAGTCTCTGTTACCACAATTGGGCAGCGTTCTTTTCCGCGCATGGCTCCAATTGCAACATCACAACGTCTTAGTGCTTTCAATAATGCTTTCTGCTGAATGGTTGAAGTAAAAATCCTTTGACTAAGATTGTTCTGTAATCGACGAAGCTTTGTAATCGAATTGTCAAAAACCTTAACGTTTGCACCCAGACCAATTGCGGTTTTGGCAGCGAACTCACCAACTGTTCCTGCGCCTAAAATTACGACTTCGGTAGGAGGTACGCCCGTAATATTACCGAACAAAAGTCCTTTTCCAAATTCATCAGTAATCATTAGTTCGGCAGCAATAAGAATCGATGCTGTGCCTGCAATTTCACTTAATGATTTTACGGCAGGATAGGAGCCATCCTCATCTTTAATATATTCAAAAGCCAGAGCAGTGATTTTTTTCTGAGCCAAAGCTTCAAAATAAGCTTTCTTTTTGGTTTTTAACTGGATAGCAGATATAATGGTTGTTTCCGGGCTAATCATCTCAATTTCAGACAGAGTAGGGGGTTCAACCTTTAGCAATAAAGGACAGCCAAAAACCCTCTTAGTGTCTTTGGTAACTTCTGCTCCGGCATCACTATATTCCTTGTCTGTATAACTCGAACTTTCTCCAGCCCCTGATTCTATCATAACGCGGTGACCTTCGTATGTCAGAGAGTTTACTGCGTCGGGAGTCAGGCAAATACGACGTTCCTGATAGCTTGTTTCTTTTGGGATTCCTATGAAAAGCTCTCTTTTAAATCGGCCAATTTCAAGTTTTTCCTCTTGTGGCAATAGTTGTTGTTTCGTAAATGGAGTTAAAGTTATTGACATGGGGTATACGAAATAATTAAGAGTACAAATTACGTAAAAAGTTTTAAAATCAATGTATAAATTCTGCTAATAGTGAGGTATATTTTTACAGAGATTTATAAGAACTGTTCAATAGGGGTTCAGAGGTTTATAGCAACTCCAGTTTTCTTTGTCCGTCATTTAAAAGTTCAATTGTAATTGTAGAAGTTTCTTCAGGAAGTAAATTGGCGATTTTTTCAGGCCATTCAATAAAACACCAGTTACCGGAATACAAATAGTCGTCAACGCCCATATCCAGGGCTTCAGTTTCTTTATTTAACCGGTAAAAATCAAAATGATAAACGATTTGATTATTAGAAGCGTAATATTCATTGACTAAAGAAAAAGTAGGACTGCTTGTTGCGTCTTCAACTCCTAAAACTTTACACAAGTGTTTTATTAAAGTAGTTTTTCCGACCCCCATTTCTCCATTAAAAAGAATAATTTTTTTAGGGTTTTGAGCAATAATTTGTTCGGCTGTTTCCTGAATCTGATCTAATGAAAAAACGATATTCATTGTTTGTGTTTCTTTAATTTAAAAATCAGTCCCGAAATCAAATACGGAAATCAGGACTGAAATGTTCTTTATTTTGGGTTAAACACCAAAAACGGAATAATCATTTCTTCAAGTGAAATTCCGCCGTGTTGATAGGTGTTTTTGTAATAACTTACATAGTGATTGTAATTGTTTACGTATGCTAAAAACAAATCATTTTTTGCAAAAATAAACGAGCTGCTCATATTTATAGCTGGCAAACCAATGGTTTTGGGCTCTTTTACAACATAGACATCTTTTTGTTCGTAAGTCAAGCTACGACCGGTTTTGTATCGTAAATTAAGACTTGTGTTTTTGTCTCCAACCACCTTCGATGGGTTTTTTACATTTATAGTCCCGTGGTCAGTAGTCAGGATTAATTTGAAACCTAAAAGTTGTGCCTGTTGAATAATTTCAAGTAATGGGGAGTTTTTGAACCAGCTTAGAGTAAGGGAGCGATAAGCTTTATCATCTGAAGCAAGTTCTTTTACTACTTCCATTTCGGTTTTGGCATGCGATAACATGTCAACAAAATTGTACACGACAGTTACAAGGTCATTGCCTTTTAGCGCTTTGAAATTTTCTGCCAGCTTTTTACCACCTGCATAATTGGTGATTTTGAAGTAATCTTCTTTGATATTCAATCCCAGGCGTTTCAATTGAGCACTAAGGAATTCGGCTTCATAAAGGTTCTTCCCTCCGTCTTCCACATCATTTTTCCAATATTCGGGAAACTGTTTTTCCATTTCTACAGGCAATAATCCTGAGAAGATAGCATTTCTAGCATATTGTGTAGCTGTTGGAAGTATGGAGAAATAAGGAACTTCTTTTTCTAATTTATAATAATTGGAAATTACAGTTTCAAAAGATTTCCACTGATCGTAACGTAGATTGTCAATTACAACAAATAATATAGGTTTGTCTTTCTTTTTAATTTCGGGAACAACAAGTTCTTTAAATAAATTATGAGACTGAACAGGTTTGTCTGCTTTTGGAGCAAACCAGTCTTCGTAATTTCGTTCAATATATTTTCCAAATTGTGAGTTGGCTTCAACTTTTTGTGATTCAAGGATTTCAATCATAGCCTGATCATTGATATTTTCAAGCTCTAATTCCCAGAATAAAAGTTTTTTGTATAATTCGACCCAGTCTTCATAAGAATTTACCATAGCCAATTCCATGGAAATTTTTCTGAATTCCTTCTGATAATCTAAAGTAGTTTTTTCGGAAATTAATCTTGAATGATCCAGGTTTTTCTTTAAACTTAAAAGAATCTGATTCGGATTTACCGGTTTTATCAGATAGTCGGCAATTTTAGATCCGATTGCTTCTTCCATGATATATTCTTCCTCACTTTTGGTAATCATAATCATTGGAGTGGCGGATTTTTTTTCTTTCATTTCCGAAAGCGTTTCAAGGCCGCTCATTCCCGGCATATTTTCATCTAAAAAAACGATATCAAAATTTTCTTCTTCAAAAAGGGCAATAGCATCAAGGCCGTTATTACAGGTAGTTACCGAATAATTTTTTTTCTCCAGAAATAATATATGTGGTTTTAAAAGATCGATTTCATCATCGACCCAAAGTATTTTTATTTTATCCATAATCATAATTGACTTTAATTTTACTGCAATTTAAAAGTCTATAACTTAAAAAGTATTAAAAATTGTATAAAATTAAAGGGTCAGTTCTAATTATTTATTTTAGAAGAATAGCAGAAATAAAATTATCCGTGAATCGTTTCGCCTTTGCCATAATTTGTAATGATGGATTCCTCAAAAGCCAGCCATTCTCTCCAGCGTTTTTCAACATCAATTCCGGTTCCGTATTTACGCGCGTATGTGATGAAAGTAGTATAATGTCCAGCCTCACTTTCCATTAATTCTCTGTAAAAAACGGCCAGTTCTTCATCCTGAATATTTTCAGAAAGCACTTTAAAACGTTCGCAGCTTCTGGCTTCAATCATTGCCGAAAACAATAATCTTTCAACAAGACCAGAAACACGGCTGCCGTCTCCGCTTTTCTTCATATACTGGTATAGTTCATTCACATAGTCATCTTTACGCTCACGCCCTAATTTTAATCCCCTTTTGATGATAATATTATGAACCTGCTCGAAATGATCGATTTCTTCTTTGACTAAAGCCAGTAAATCCTGCACCAAATCCTGATGTTCCGGGTTGTTTGTGATAATGGTAATGGCGTTAGTAGCGGCTTTTTGCTCACACCATGCATGATCAGTCAGGATTTCCTCTATGTTTTTCTCAACAATATTTACCCATCTTGGGTCAGTTGGCAATTGTAATCTTAGTACGCCCATGTTTTTAAGTCTTAAAGTTAGAAAGTCGAAAGTTATAAAGTCAAAAAAGTCGAAGATCAAAACTAAAATAGAATTTTACATTCCATTTAAAGACTTTCGACCTTCGACTTTAAGACTTTAGGACTAATTTTAGTATACGAAAATTGGTCTTTCGCTCATCATTTCATTTACTTCGTTAGCTACTTCTTCGATAAGTGCTTCATTGGTATGATCAACAAGAACTTTGTCAATTAAAGCTACAATAGTTTCCATATCTTTTTCAACTAAACCACGAGTAGTGATTGCAGCTGTTCCAACACGGATTCCTGAAGTTACAAATGGTGATTTGTCATCAAAAGGAACCATGTTTTTATTTACAGTAATTTCAGCTTTTACTAATGCATTTTCAGCATCTTTACCTGAAATTCCTTTGTTTCTTAAGTCAATTAGCATCATGTGGTTGTCAGTTCCGCCAGAGATAATGTTGTAGCCTCTTTTTACGAAAGCATCTGCCATTGCATTTGCATTTTTTTGTAATTGCATTGCATAAGTAAAGAATTCGTCTTTAAGTGCTTCGCCAAATGCTACAGCTTTAGCAGCGATAATGTGCATTAAAGGTCCTCCTTGGTTTCCTGGAAAAACAGCTAAATCTAATAAAGCAGACATCATTCTGATTTCTCCTTTTGGAGTAGTTAGTCCCCAAGGATTTGGAAAATCTTTCCCCATCAAAATCAAACCACCTCTTGGTCCGCGTAATGTTTTGTGAGTTGTAGTAGTTACGATATGGCAATGTGGAATTGGGTCATTCAATAATCCTTTTGCAATTAAACCCGCAGGGTGAGAAATATCAGCCATTAAAATTGCACCAACGCTGTCAGCAATTACTCTGAAACGTTCAAAATCCATATCACGAGAATAAGCAGAAGCTCCTGCGATGATTAATTTTGGTTGTTCTTTAGTGGCAATTTCCTGAATTTTATCGTAATTTAATTTTCCAGTTTCTTTGTCTACACCATAAAATACAGGATTGTAAACTCGTCCTGAAAAGTTTACAGGAGAACCGTGAGTTAAGTGACCACCATGTGATAAATCGAATCCTAAAATTTTATCTCCAGGTTGTAAACAAGCATGAAAAACAGAAGCATTTGCCTGAGAGCCTGAGTGAGGCTGTACGTTTGCATATTCAGCTCCAAATAATTCTTTAGCTCTGTCAATTGCAATCTGCTCAATAACGTCAACTACTTCGCACCCGCCATAATATCTTTTGCCAGGGTATCCTTCTGCATATTTATTCGTTAATACTGAACCGGCAGCTTCTATTACCTGATCACTTACAAAGTTTTCTGAAGCAATTAGCTCTAATCCGTGAATTTGTCTGTCTTGTTCCTCTAGTATAAGGTCAAAAATTTGTTCGTCGCGTTGCATTTTTTCGTTTTTCGTTAATTTCCTGCAAAAATACAAAAAAACGTTTGTGAAACTGTTAGATTATGATATATTTGACATAGATTTTTTCAACAAATAATTAACATTCAACATGCCAATAACCGCCAACGATACTAAAAGAAAATCATGGTTAGAAGTACCAGAGCATAGCGACTTCCCTATTCAAAATATTCCTTTCGGTGTATTTCTTACCAAAGAAAATGTCGTGACTGTAGGAACTAGAATTGGCGATTATGCTATAGATTTAGGTGCTTTACAACAATTAAACTATTTTGAGGGGATAGATTTAACTGATGATATGTTTATGCAGGATACGCTTAATGATTTTATTTCTGACGGAAAAAAAACATGGCGTCTTGTACGAAACCGTATTGCTGATATTTTTGACGAAACCAATCCTCAACTTAGGGATTCAGTAAAAGACCGTGATGTTGTTATTTTTAAGATTGAAGATGTAGAGATGCAGTTACCGGTTTTAATTGGTGATTATACTGATTTTTATTCGAGTAAAGAACATGCTACAAATGTTGGTAAAATGTTTCGTGACCCCGAAAATGCTTTACTGCCAAACTGGTTACACATTCCGGTAGGATATCATGGGAGAAGTTCTACAATTGTTCCGTCCGGGATTCCGGTACACAGACCAATGGGACAGATTTTACCGGCAGGTGAAAAATATCCTGTTTTTGGACCGTCACGTTTAGTTGATTTCGAATTAGAAACTGCTTTTATTACAACTGATGTTAATGTAATGGGGGAAAATATTTCAACTTACGAAGCAGAAGATTATATTTTCGGAATGGTTTTACTGAACGACTGGAGTGCACGAGATATTCAAAAATGGGAATATGTACCGCTTGGGCCATTTTTGGCAAAAAACTTTGCTACATCAATCTCTCCATGGATTGTAACTATGGATGCACTGGAACCTTTTAGAACAAAAGGACCAAAGCAGGATCCAACACCGCTTCCTTATTTACAGACAAAAGGAAAAAAAGCGTTTGATATTCATCTTGAAGTTTCAATTCAGACAGAAGATCAGGAAGAAACAATTGTTTCGAGATCGAATTTTAAATATCTTTATTGGTCGATGAGCCAGCAACTGGCACATCATACTTCAAACGGATGTCGTGTAAATTCGGGTGATATGATGGGTTCAGGTACTATTTCAGGACCAACTCCGGATAGTTTTGGATCGATGCTGGAATTAACCTGGGGAGGAAAAAATCCTTTAAAATTAAAAAACGGAAGTGAGCGTAAGTTCATTGAAGATAATGATACAGTTATCATGAGAGGATTTTGTGAAAATAATGAAGTTCGTATCGGTTTTGGAGAAGTTGCAAGTCAGCTTTTACCTCCATTCATCAGACAATGAAGAGAAAATAAAGATCATCTCAATACGTATTAATAAAAAAACCTTGTTAAGAGTAATCTAACAAGGTTTTTTTATGATTTTGCCGGATGATTAGAAAGGTTAAAAATAATTTTGTAAAGTTATGAAACCCTTTAATCGGTGGACAATATTTTTTATGCAGGAATCTGCTGGCTCAAACAATGTAAAGTTCCAAACCCCCAAATAAAATCAATACAGCTTATACCAATTACTTCTCTGTCCGGGAAGCATTCTGCTAAAATATTCAAAGCGACACGATCGTTGCTGTCATTGAATGTAGGTACTAAAACACAATTATTAAGGATTAGGAAATTGGCATAACTTGCAGGTAAACGTAAATCTTCAAAATCAACACGTTTTGGCATTGGCAGGGCCACAATTGTAGGTGATTTTCCATCTTCTAATTTAGCGTTTTGAAGACGTTTTAAATTGTCCTGCAATGGTTTGTAATTTGAATCGTTTTTATTGGTTTCAACTATAGTTACAATAGTATCTTCATTTACAAATCGGCACAAATCATCAATGTGTCCATGAGTGTCGTCTCCTTCAATTCCGTCCCCGAGCCAGATAACATTAGTAACTCCAAGGTATTCTTTAAAAACGGCTTCATAATCTTCTTTGGTAAAACCGTGATTCCTAACCTGAATTGTAGGGTGCATCAGACATTCTTCAGAAGTCAGCAATGTTCCTTTTCCGTTAACATCAATTGCGCCGCCTTCTACTATAACTGGTTTTCCTTTGTACATAACCTGTGTCAAAGGGACATCTATATGATCAGCTATTTTGCCAGGTACAAATTTATCCAGTTGATAATTTTTATATTTTGCCCAGCCGTTAAAATTAAAGTTTAATGCTTCTCTTTTCGATCCGTTTTTTACAATAATTGGTCCAGAATCTCTCATCCAGCTTCTATTGGTTTTATGAACGATAAAGGAAATGTTTTTAATGTTTACACGAGCTCTTTCAAGCATATCGGTAACTTTTTCTTTTAATTTTTCATCAGCTATAACCAAAAAAACAGTTTCAAAAGTGGCCACCTTTTTTATGAATTCAACAAAAGCCCATTGGACAGCTTCATATTTTCCAGGCCAGTCGTTTCCGTTATGAGGAAAACATAACACGATTCCTTGTTGTTTTTCCCACTCAGCGGGGAATCTTCTATTATTTGGTGTCATAAAAGTATCTAAAATTTTAAAGTCACAAAGATAATCATTCGTTTAGGATTAAAAAAAAAGAAAAGAAAGTTGCTTTAAATTCTGAAAATAATTTAAAAAAAAGTATCTTAGTGCCAATAAAGTTGTAAATAATTATCTCATTAGTCTTTTTTACTAAGATTTCATTTGGTTAAAGATGATTTTTTTACAAAAAATAGTATTCGCAAAAAAAAATATTAATTTTATTTTTTAGAAAATAAATATTGTTATAGTTTTTCAATTAATTATTCCTTTTTATTATAAGATTTAGCAAGTAATTTAAAAATATATCGCCCCAAGTTGTTTTAATAGAAAAGTCTTAAAATTCATTTTATTCTTAAATAATACCCATTTTATGGGAATTATATAAAATAATATAAAATGAATAGAAAGCTTTTACTAAATCATTAACATAAGTTTGTTATGAGTTTTTTTACACTCATAATTTTTTAAACCAAAATGTAAATTTAAAACACTTAGATATCATGAAAAAAAAATTAGCTTCCTTAACATTTTTATTGTTGTCATTTGCAGTAAATGCGCAAAATGCAACAGTAGTTTCTACTGAACCTTCTATAGATAATTCTGCTTATAACAAATGGTCTATCGAATTAAATGGTGGTTTTAACACACCTATGAGAAACTTTACATCAGGTTATTCAACAGAATCTTTCAATCCTTTTCATGCTGATTTGGGGGCAAGATATATGTTTAACCCTAAGTTTGGATTAAAACTTGATTTTGGATATGATCAGTTCACTGAACGTGATAATACTCCAGAGTTTGAAAGCAGGATAATAAGAACCAGTCTTCAGGGTGTAATTAATTTAGGCAGGGCTTTGAATTTTGAAACTTGGACAAATACTTTTGGTATATTGGTTCATGGAGGTGCCGGTGCTTCACAATTAAGTAGTAAAAATGGCTTAGATGGTGAAGATTATATTCTTCATGGAATATTGGGGATTACAGGCCAGGTAAGATTAGGAAACAGAGTAGCATTAACTGCAGATGTGTCAGGAATTGTTAATACTCTGCAAAACTTCAACTTTGATGGTATGGGGTTTGCTCCTGAGGGTCGTCCTCTAGACGGTTTTCTTGTAAACACTTCGATTGGACTTACTTTTTATCTGGGTAAAAATAAAACACATGCTGATTGGGTTGGAGAAGAAGACAGATATGATGACTTAGAACGAAGACTAGGATTAGTAGAAACGGGTCTTTTAGATTCAGATAAAGATGGTGTGGCTGATTTGTATGATTTGGAACCAAATTCTATTGCTGGTGTAGCGGTAAATACAAAAGGACAATCAATTGATAATAACCAAAATGGAGTACCTGATGAATTAGAAAGTTACTTAGAAAAAACATACGGTCAAAAAAGTGGTGCAATTGATACTAATACTACTGTAGAACAAT
The DNA here is from genome assembly GCF_038290035.1 of Flavobacterium calami. Classification (NCBI taxonomy): domain Bacteria; kingdom Pseudomonadati; phylum Bacteroidota; class Flavobacteriia; order Flavobacteriales; family Flavobacteriaceae; genus Flavobacterium; species Flavobacterium calami. Next base: position 179,654 of record NZ_JBBYHS010000007.1, on the reverse strand, counting down.
TGATTAACGATGGTTATGTAAATGTATATTTTGATTTTAACTCTTCAAAACCAACAAATGCTTCTTTGTCAGGTATTGACTTTTTGGTAAAATATTTGAAAAATAATCCAAATAAAACTGCAGATGTAGTTGGATATGCTGATGAAATTGGAAGTTCATCCTACAATGTTGACTTGTCAAGAAAAAGAGCTGAAGCTGTGAAAAATATCGCTGTAAATGCAGGAATTGATGCTTCAAGACTTAATGTGATTGCTAACGGTGAAGACACTACTGTAAATAAAGACTCAAAAGAGGCGCGTCAAATCGTAAGAAGAGTTGCTTTCAAGGTCAACTAAAAAGATAAAAAATACTAAAAAAGGCTGTTTCAGATATCTGAAACAGCCTTTTTGTTTTATAAGAAATTCAATTAAATCTAATCAATTGCTCTTTTTGTAATATCTCCAAAAGCATCAATTCTTCTGTCTCTGAAAAATGGCCAGTTCTGACGTACATTCTCCTGTAAATCCAGATCAACTTCTGCAATTAAAATTTCTTCCTGATCGTGTGAAGCCTGAGCTAAAATTTCACCCTGAGGTCCAGCAATAAATGATGCTCCCCAAAACTGAATTCCTTCAGTTCCTTCAATATATTTTTCTAAACCAATTCGGTTTGCTGCTGCTACGAACACCCCGTTTGCAACAGCGTGTCCTTTCATTACGTTCATCCATGCCCCATATTGATTTTCACCGTATTGTTCTTTTTCTTTTGGATGCCATCCAATCGCTGTAGGGTAGAATAATACTTCGGCACCTTTTAAGGCTGTAATACGGGCTGCTTCCGGATACCATTGATCCCAACAGATAAGTGTACCTATAGTGCCTTTTTTGGTTTCGATTGCCTGAAAACCTAGATCGCCCGGGGTAAAATAGAATTTTTCATAAAAATGCGGATCATCAGGAATGTGCATTTTACGGTATAAACCGGCTTCAGTTCCATCAGTATCAATAATGTAGGCGCTATTGTGATAAATACCGGCCATTCTTTTTTCGAAGAAAGGAACAATAATCACTACTCCTAATTCTTTTGCCAGTTCGCTAAAAGCTATGAATGAAGTGCTGTAAAGTGGTTCTGCCAGTGCAAAATTTTCTACATCTTCGCTTTGGCAAAAATAATGGCTGCTATATAATTCTGGCAAAAGAATAACTTCTGCACCTTTAGCAGCGGCATCTTTTACCCAACTGATGCATTTTTTAAGATTATTTTCGGCAACGTCATTTAGGTTTAACTGAATAACGGCTATTTTATATTTTCTTTTCGGCATGACATAAAATTTAGAGTGCAAAAATAGTAATTTTTAAAGGAATGGCAAAAGCTGAACCAGTTCATGCAAACTAAAATTTTATATGGCATTCTGTCAAAAAAAAACACCTGTATTTATTTACCAGTGTTTTAATGATTGAAAACTGTTCTAAAAATATTATTGTTTTTTGATTAAGCTTACATTTCCGTAATTAGAATTGACAGTGACTTTATTTTGGCCTTTTCTTTTGTTATAACCACTAATTTTTTTTGAAGTGGATTTATTTTCGGTTAATGAAATATCTAAAGAATTGTCTTTTTTGATATTTCCGTATTTGGTATTTATATTAAAATCAAATGTATAATTGGTGTCATACCCCAGATGAACATCAGAATAACCGGTATTAATATTTACATTATTAGCTTTTTCTGTAATAATTCCAACATTTATCTTGCTATAATTAGCATCAATATTGATGTTGTCTGAAATTTCGGCTACATTGATTGTGAGGTAATTACCAGATCCTGAGAGAGAATTTATTTTTTGAAATTTAAAATTTCCGTAATTACAGTCGTATTTAACGGTTTGACCATCAGAAATAACTAAATCTGTGTAATTTGTATCTAAAGTTAAATTTCCCGAATCAGTTATTTTTAAACCTGAATAATGCGCCTGAATGATTCCGTTTTTAATATAATCAATAGCTGAATTTTGGCAATATTCAATTTGAATACGATTGCTTGGTCCGTTTAGTTTTCCCAGTGTAATTTTTCCGTATTTGCAGGAAATATCTGTTGTAGATTCTAAAGCAAGAGTGCTAATGTTACCATATTTATTATTGAGTTTTACTGTTCCGCTTTTAGGAATTTTAATTACATAATTAATTTCGAAGCTGTTACTACTTCCTTTTCCTTTTAAAGATGAACTTCCAATTTTAGTAATCGCTGTAACCATCGATTTAAGGGCTGTGATATCAACATCAATGCTGTTTAGTTTTTCGTTTACCCAATTTTCATTTGCTCCGGTAACTTTTATAGTAATGTCGAGGTCGATTTTGTCTTCATCCCATGTCGATACGGTTATGTTTCCGTATTTGTTGTCTATATCTATTCCTGCATTCGAATTAACGATATAGGTTTTCTTGATGCTTTTTTGTTTTGAAATGAAAGTGTCATCATTTGAAAATCCTAAAAAAGGAATTAAAATAAATAAAATGAGTATGTTATAAGGTTTCTTCATGTGTGGTATTTTTTAAGTTTTCATTTTCTTCAATACGCTGCAAAACCGTTTGTAAAAAAGATATTCGTGTCTGCAGATTGCTAATCATTGCATAAATAATTTGTTTGTTTTCACCGTTTTTCTGAACTTCTTTTATAATTTTTTCATAATCGGCATCAAAAACTTTCATTTGTTTCAAGGCGTCGTTTATAATTTGCTCATTCTCCGGAGAACTTTTCTCTTTCAATTTAACTAGTTCATTTTCAATTAAAATGCTGAAAATAGAATCTGTTTGTTTGGTTTCTTTGGATGCAAATTTAAATTCCTTAGGTTTTTCGTTGTTATTGTAAAAAACGGATACACCTAATAATAGGACTATTGAAGCCGCAATTGCCCAAACAGCATAATTTTTTTTCTTAGGCTGTTTTTTGTTTAGTTTGTTTAAAAAATTTAATTGATGGTCTGTATTTATTTCTTCAATATCCCATTGATTCTCAAATTTTTTAAATAACTCGTCTAAGTTGTCATTTTCCTTTTTCATATATCTTCTTCTAATTTTTTTCGCAAACTTTCTTTAGCCCTGCTCAATGTAGTTCTGCAATTGGCATAACTGATATTTAAGATTTCGCTAATTTCTTCCTGATCATAACCTTCAATATAAAAGAGAGTCAACACCATACGGTAACTATCTTTTAAAACCGATATAGCATCCAAAACCTGTCTTACTTTGAGTGAATTCAAATCGATGCTTTCAGAAAACAAAGTATCATTTTCTTCCATTTTGTAAAGTGTTTTGTTCAGATCCTCCATCTGAAAAGCATTGTTTTTTTTATAAAAATCGATGCTGTAATTCACAATGATTTTTTTGAGCCAGGCTCCAAATGCAACTTCCTGTTTGTAATCGTTAATTTTTGTAAAAGCTCTCAGGAAGCCTTCCTGCATGACGTCTTGTGCAAAATGTTCGTCTTTTACAATTCTGAAAGCTACATTATACATAGCCTTGCAGTAACGATTGTAAATTTCAAATTGTGCTTTTTGATTATTCTCTTTACAAAGTGTGATTAATTCTTCGATATTTTGACTGGTTATATTCAATTAATGATTGCTGGTTTCTTATAATGACTTTGCTTTTTTTGGTTTGTTACAGTTTTTGTAAAATTAAATGTGTTTTTTTTTAGAAATCACCGTAATTCTTATGTAGGATCATTGTTGAAATTAAATTTCAAATTAATTGTCTTTGTTTTTGGCACAATGATTGTCTATTTTTATGACCTGATTTTCAAAGGCAATTTTTAGCATATTTTTGTTTAAAATACGGCTTTCTTAGCTTGTGTTTGAGATTAGAACAAATCATTTAATGACAAAACGACTTATATATTATTATGTCAAATCATAAAATACTTACTATTGACAATCTGTCACTTCAGGAATTGGATTCAGAAGCAGAATTAATTCCATTATTAACTCCGGAAGATGAGGAGGAAATGAACAATGAAGAACTTCCTGTTTCGCTTCCAATTTTGCCTTTACGAAATACGGTTCTGTTTCCAGGTGTTGTTATTCCGATTTCGGCAGGGAGAGATAAATCGATAAGACTGATTAACGATGCGAATGCCGGAGGAAAAATTATCGGGGTAGTTTCTCAAATTAATGAAGAAGACGAAGATCCTTCAAAAGATGATATCCATAAAATTGGTACTGTTGCCAGAATTCTACGCGTTTTAAAAATGCCTGACGGAAATGTAACCGTTATTCTACAAGGAAAAAAACGTTTTGAAATTGATGAAGTTGTTTCTGAAGAACCTTATCTGACAGCTACAATTAAAGAAGTTTCAGAAGAACGCCCAACAGAAGATGATACTGAATTTACAGCGATTCTCGACTCTGTAAAGGAATTGGCAATTCAGATTATTAAGGAAAGCCCAAATATTCCTTCTGAAGCTACATTTGCGATTAAAAATATTGAAAGCCAATCGTTTCTAATCAATTTTGTTTCTTCAAATATGAATTTATCCGTAAAAGAAAAACAAGGTCTTTTATCGATAAATGGATTGAAAGAACGTGCTTTAGAAACATTGCGTTATATGAATATTGAGCTTCAGAAATTAGAACTGAAGAATGATATCCAGTCGAAAGTTCGTTTTGATTTAGATCAGCAGCAACGTGAGTATTTTCTGCACCAGCAAATGAAAACCATTCAGGAAGAACTGGGAGGTGTTTCGCAGGAGGAAGAAATGGACGAAATGGGGCAGAAGGCGAAAACCAAAAAATGGGACGAAAAAACGCAGAAACATTTCGAAAAAGAATTGTCAAAAATGCGTCGTATGAACCCGCAGTCTCCTGACTTTGGAATTCAGCGAAACTATTTAGAATTGTTTTTAGAATTGCCTTGGGGCGAATATTCTAAAGACAAATTTGATTTAAAATTCGCTCAGAAAGTATTAGATAAAGATCATTTCGGACTTGATGAAGTGAAGAAAAGAATGATTGAACATTTAGCAGTTTTAAAATTGCGAAATGATATGAAATCACCAATTATATGTTTAACAGGCCCTCCGGGTGTCGGTAAAACATCTATCGGACGCTCTGTAGCAGAAGCTCTTGGACGTGAATACGTTCGTATTTCATTAGGTGGTTTACGGGACGAAGCAGAGATTCGCGGACACAGAAAAACCTATATTGGTGCAATGCCGGGAAGAATCATTCAAAGTTTGAAAAAAGCAGGAACATCAAATCCGGTTTTTATTCTGGATGAAATCGATAAATTATCAAACGGAAACAGCGGTGATCCATCTTCAGCTTTATTAGAAGTTTTAGATCCGGAACAAAACAATGCTTTTTATGATAATTTTCTTGAAATGGGGTATGACTTGTCTAAAGTAATGTTTATTGCCACTTCAAATAACATGGCAGCCATTCAGCCAGCATTGCGTGACAGAATGGAAGTAATCAAAATGTCAGGTTATACTATTGAAGAAAAAGTAGAAATTGCTAAAAGACATCTTTTTCCAAAACAATTAGAAGCTCACGGATTAACGGCTAAAGATTTGACAATTGGTAAAAAACAATTAGAAAAAATTGTAGAAGGATATACACGTGAATCAGGAGTTCGTAATCTGGAAACTAAAATTGCTCAGGTAATTCGTAACGCTGCAAAAGCAGTTGCGATGGAAGAGGAATACAACAAGAAAGTTACTGACGAGGATATTGTAAAAGTTTTAGGTGTTCCTAGATTAGAACGTGATAAATATGAAAATAATGATGTTGCCGGAGTAGTTACAGGTCTTGCCTGGACAAGTGTCGGTGGAGATATTTTGTTTATAGAATCGTTAATTTCTGAAGGTAAAGGAGCTTTGAGCATTACAGGAAATCTTGGTACTGTAATGAAGGAATCGGCTACAATTGCTTTAGAATATATTAAAGCAAATGCTAAAAAACTTGGGCTTGATTCAACCTTATTTCAAAAATATAATATTCACCTTCATGTTCCTGAAGGCGCTACACCAAAAGATGGTCCAAGTGCAGGTATTGCAATGCTGACTTCTCTTGTTTCTTTGTTAACGCAAAAGAGAGTGAAGAAAAGTCTCGCTATGACTGGCGAAATTACACTTCGTGGAAAAGTTTTGCCGGTTGGTGGAATTAAAGAGAAAATTTTAGCGGCAAAAAGAGCAGGTATTAAAGAAATTATCTTGTGCCATGAAAACAAATCTGATATTGATGAAATTAAAGCAGAATATTTAGAAGGTCTGAGTTTTCATTATGTGAAAGAAATGAGTGAAGTTTTAGCACTTGCTTTGACAGATCAGAATGTGAAGAATGCTAAAACTTTGAAGTAAACTTCAAAGCTTAAATTTTAAAATATAAAAACCAAATTCAAAACTGAAACAATCAGTTTGGAATTTGGTTTTTTTTATTGTTTGTTTTTTAACTTTATTGTTTGTTTTTTTCCAGGATAGCAAGACCAAATCTAATTTTTTCGTAACCCATTTTTTCTTCAAAATGTTCAAAATAAGGTTTTAAGGCGTTTGGATTTTCAAGTTCAATTTTGGCTTTTTGTAATTGTTCAACTTCATTGTCAGAAATAAATTGGCTTGTGTCAATATCAATTCCATCCAGATATAATTTTGCCAAATGTGAAATTATAGTTGAAATCCCTAAGTTTCTTGTCTCGGCAATTTCTTCAACACTTGCTCCGTTTTGAAATAATTCTAAGGTTGTTTTATAAGTACTACTTTCCTTTTTAGACTTTGTATTTGTTTTTTTGTTCTTTTGAAAGTCTATAATGGCATTAATAAATTCAGAACCATATTTTTCAAGTTTTGCTTTTCCAACTCCGTCAATAGCAAGAAATTCTTCGTCGCTCATTGGACGCAGGGTTTCCATTTGTCTCAATGCTGCATCACTAAAAATTACATAAGCAGGAACTTCATCTTTTTGGGCTATTTCGTAACGCAATTTTCTAAGCGTTTCAAAAAGAGAATCTGCTGCGGTTTTGACCTTGCTTTTGGCTTCTTTTATTTCTTTTTTATCAATTACTTTCTTAACAACCGTTGTCAGTTTTACTTTTTCACCTTCAAACAAAACTTTTCTGGCAAAAGGCGTCAGTAAAATTCTGTTATGCTGATGAAAGGCGATTTCGCAATAACCTAAGTTTATTAACTGAATCAAATATTGGTTCCAGTCGTACCAGGAAATGTCAGCGCCAATTCCGTAGGTTTTTAATTCCTGATAGTTTTTTTCGTAGATGTACGCATTTTTTGAACCTCTTAAAAAATCAACAATTACAGCCAAAGGTTCAGACTCCTGAAGTCTTGTTATGGCTGACAATGCTTTCTGTGCTAAAATGGTGCCGTCAAAAAATGTTGGCGGATTTTTGCAAATATCACAATTACCGCAATTTTCGGTAACCAGTTCGCCAAAGTAAGATAGGAGTATTTTTCTTCTGCAGCTCAAAGCATCGGCATACTGCTTCATTCTGTCTAATTTTGCCAGCTGTACATCAGAATTCAAACCTTCTGAGGCAAATTTCTGAAGCTGGATTACATCAGCATAACTTTCAAATAAAATAGTTTCTGCAGGTAATCCATCACGACCCGCTCGACCAATTTCCTGATAATAGCCTTCAATGTTTTTTGGTAAGTTATAATGAATTACCCAACGAACATTTGATTTATCAATCCCCATTCCGAAAGCAATAGTAGCACAAACTACCTGACAATCATCATTTATAAATTCATCCTGGGTTTTGGCCCGAATAATATTGTCCAGTCCGGCGTGATATGCTTTTGCAGTAATACCGTTCTTTTGAAGTTTTTCAGCAAGTTCTTCTGTGGTTTTTCTGCTTAGACAATAAATAATACCCGATTCGTTTGGTTTGTTTTCTACAAAATCAATAATTTGTTTCACACGATCAAGTGCGGGACGGACTTCCAGACTTAAATTTTTCCTGTCGAACGAAGCTATAAAAGTTTTGGAGTTTTTTAAGTTTAATTGTTTTGTGATATCAGTACGGGTTGCTTTATCTGCCGTAGCGGTCAAAGCAAGGATTGGAGTAGAAGGGAAGCGGTTTTTTAAATACCCCAAATTGGTATAAGCCGGACGGAAGTCATGTCCCCAGGACGAAATACAATGTGCTTCATCAATGGCAATCAGACTGATCGTTAATTCGTTAAATACAACATCAAGATAAGACAAGCTTTCAGGGGCGATGTAAACCAGTTTGAAAGTATTCGATTTTAAATTATCTATATAAAATTGCTGTTCTTCACTGGATTGGCTGCTATTGATGTAACAGGCAGAAATTCCATTCGTTTTTAAACTGTCCACCTGATCCTTCATCAGGGCGATTAAAGGAGAAATAACAATTGTAATTCCGGGTAAAATTAAAGCGGGTAATTGAAAACATATTGATTTCCCTCCTCCGGTAGGCATAATTGCAAGTGTGTCCTGACCTGAAAGTATTGCATTTATTATATTTTCCTGATTCGGTCTGAATTTTTCAAAACCAAAATTTTCCTTTAGTCTGGCATGGAGTATTTCTGAATTCATTGGCTGATATTTTTCTCAAAGATAAAATAAAAATAATATTTTTCTTATAAATTAATTATTCAGATATATAATTAGTTATAAAGTAATAAAAAAAGGAACCCGTAAGGAGTTCCTTTAATTTATTTTGAAATCAATGAATTAATCTTCATCATCTTCATCATCATCCTCGTCTGAAACATCATCTTTATCTTCGTCGTCATCATCGTCATCGTCTCCACCGTCTGTATCAGGTTTGTCCTGATTATCATCATCGTCATCATCGCTATCGTCTTCAAGGTCAATCCCTTTAACAGGTTCGATTGTGTCAACATCAAGATCGATGTCGTCGTCTTCATCATAATTCTCGATCCTGTCTGCAAGCTTAGTACTAATTTTTACTAAATAAATAGTGTCTTCAGTACGAACTTCAACAGCTTCAACTAATTCGTTTTTAGCATTTCTAAAACGGATAACATCCGAATCATCATAACCGTCAGGAAATTTTTCTACCAAAAGGTTTAAAATTTCGTTCGTAAGTTTGGCGTAGTCTACTATAACTCTTTTCATAAATATCCTATAAATCTAATAAATAAGCAAAAATTAACGGAGCAACAATTGTAGCATCCGACTCAATAATAAATTTAGGGGTGTTGATGTCTAATTTACCCCATGTGATTTTCTCGTTAGGAACTGCTCCTGAATATGACCCATAACTGGTTGTTGAATCAGAAATCTGGCAGAAATAACTCCAAAACGGAACATCATGCATTTCCATATCCTGATATAACATTGGTACTACACAAATAGGGAAGTCTCCTGCTATACCACCACCGATCTGGAAGAAACCAATTCCGTTTTCGCTGTTTTTTGTATACCAGTCAGCAAGGAATGTCATGTATTCAATACCGGATTTCATAGTAGAAGCTTTCAAATCTCCTTTAATTACGTATGAAGCAAAAATATTCCCCATAGTACTGTCTTCCCATCCCGGAACAATAATAGGTAAATTTTTCTCGGCTGCTGCATACATCCAGCTGTCTTTCAGGTCGATTTCGTAATATTCTTCCAAAACACCTGATAATAGCATTTTATACATGAATTCATGTGGAAAATAGCGTTCTCCTTTATCATCTGCATCTTTCCAGATTTTGTAAATGTGTTTTTGCAGACGACGGAAAGCTTCATGTTCAGGGATACAAGTGTCTGTAACACGGTTTAATCCTCTCTCAAGCAAAGCCCATTCATCTTCTGGTGTCAAATCACGATAATTAGGCACTCTTTCATAGTGAGAGTGTGCCACCAGGTTCATAATGTCTTCTTCTAAGTTAGCTCCGGTACATGAAATAATCTGAACTTTGTCCTGTCTGATTATTTCGGCAAAAATTTTACCTATTTCTGCTGTACTCATTGCGCCAGCCATACTTACCAACATTTTAGCTCCATTAGCCAATTGCTGTTCGTATGCTTTTGCAGCATCAACCAGTGCGGCAGAGTTAAAGTGCAAATAATGTTTTTGAATAAACTGACTGATTGGTCCTTTCATTTTTTTTGTTTTTTGTTTTTTTTTTTTGAATTAAAAGTTTAACCTTTTGGGGATACTGCAAATTAATAATTTTATAGTTATTAACTTTTTAATTTGCCGATTTTTTTTATGATTTTTTAGTGTAGCCTAAAATTTTTAAAACGTCATCAGAAGTCTGTTGTTCTGAGAAAACCTCAGTTGCCAGAATACCGTTTTCGTCACGATCGATCAGAATATGTTTAGGCTGTGGAATCAGACAGTGGTGTAAACCTCCGTATCCTCCAATCGTTTCCTGATACGCCCCGGTATTAAAGAAACCGATATACAAGGGTTTTTCTTTGTTGTATTTAGGCAGATAAATAGCGTTCATATTTTGTTCAGAGTTGTAATAGTCGTCACTATCACATGTCAAGCCTCCTAACAAAACCCGTTCGTAAGTATCATTCCAACGGTTTACCGCCAGCATAATAAAACGTTTATTTATAGCCCAGGTATCAGGCAAAGTAGTAATGAAAGACGAGTCAATCATATTCCATTTTTCCCTGTCATTTTGTTGTTTTTGATATAAAATCTGATAAATAGCACCACCGCTTTCACCTACTGTGAATGATCCAAATTCAGTAAAAATATTAGGAACATCAACTTCTGCTTCGTCACAGGCAATTTTAATCTGATTGATGATTTCGTCAATCATATATTGGTAATCGTATTCGAATGCAAGTGAGTTTTTAATAGGGAAACCACCTCCAATGTTTAATCCATCAAGAGTAGGGCATTCTCTTTTAAGTGCAATATATACTTTGATACATTTTACCAGTTCGTTCCAATAGTAGGCTGTATCGTTGATTCCGGTGTTAATGAAAAAGTGAAGCATTTTAAGCTCTAATTTATCATTTTCCTGAATTTGTTTTTTATAAAAAGAAACGATGTTTTTATATCCGATACCTAATCTTGAAGTATAAAACTCAAATTTTGGTTCTTCCTCAGCAGCAATACGAATTCCGATTTTGAATTTTCCTTTTATTTCGCCCTGAAGCAAATCAAGTTCTTCGTAGTTGTCAATAATTGGAATAGTGTTTTTATGACCATTATTGATTAATCGTGCAATATTGGTAATATATTCGTCTCTTTTGAAACCGTTACAGATTACATAAGTACTTTTGTTAATTTTACCGTTTTCAAGTAAATTTTCTACGATATTAATATCAAAAGCTGAAGATGTTTCTACGTGAATGTTGTTTTTGAAAGCCTCATTCATAATGTATTCAAAATGAGAACTTTTTGTGCAATAACAGTAGTAGTATTTTGCTTCGTATTTGTTTTTTTCCATCGATTTTCTGAACCAGGCTTTTGCCTTGTTGATGTTTTCAGAAATCTGAGGTAAATAGGTGAATTTTAATGGAGTACCATATTGTTCAACCAATTTCATCAAATCGATATTATGAAACAATAAGTTGTCTTTGTTCAGTTTGAACTCTTCCTGAGGGAAATAATAAGTTTGGTTGATTAAGTCAGAATATTTTGTATTCATTTAGTTCAATATTTTAGGATTTATTTAAAATTTAGTAAACGTTTCTAAATTTTAAATTCAAACTCTGATATTGGCGAATACAATTTCCAATTTTTCGTGCTCTGCCTTTGAGCATAAAAAAACGTCCAGACAAAAGGGACTTTTACTATTGTAAAAACGGTTCAACATCCTTAATAAAGAACTGTTGAGGCGGTTTCTGTAAGAGCTGAAATGTCTTTGTCTGCTGTTTGTTTTCATTGTGGCAAATGTAAAAAATAATATATACCTAATGCAATGCTTTACCTTAAAAAAAGTTTAAGACTTATAATCCTGAAACGCATCCAGAATTAATTTATTTTCAACCGATTGGTTAATTTGTATCCTTCCGATGCCTTCAATGAGTGCAAACTGAATTAAACCGTACTCATTTTTTTTGTCGTGGATAAGTAATTCTAATATTGGATCGATGTCTTCTTCTTCAAATATTACATCTTCATAAATACCTTTAATAGCGGTTTTGATTTCTGCATATTCTTCAGCTGAAATAAGATTTTTGTGTAACGAAATATAACTTTCCAAAATCATTCCGACTGCAATAGCTTCGCCATGCAGCAATGTTGTTTTGTGTTCACTTTCTAAAAAATAACCTTCTATGGCATGTCCTAAAGTATGGCCAAAATTTAATGCCTTGCGAATATTTTTTTCTGTTGGATCCTGAATTACGATTTCATTTTTGATTTCGACAGAACGGTAAATCAGTTCATCAAAATCAGCATAATCAATTGATTTTAAATCTAAAAACTGTTTCCAGTAAGCAGCATCATAAATAAGACCGTGTTTGAGCATTTCTGCAAGACCTGAACGCATTTCACTTTGTGGTAAAGTTTCGAGATACTGAGTGTCAATTAAAACCATCTGAGGAACATTGATCACACCAATCTGGTTTTTAAGATTTCCCAAATCAACGCCGGTTTTTCCTCCAACAGAAGCATCCACCATAGACAATAAAGTGGTTGGTATGTTAATGAAATTTACACCTCGTTTAAAAGTAGAAGCAACAAAACCTCCTAGATCAGTTACAACGCCTCCGCCAAGATTGATAACAAGCGATTTTCTGTCCGCACCTAATTCAGTTAGCACATTCCATACTTCAATACAGGTTTCTATATTTTTATTGATTTCACCTGATTCAAATTCTATAATTTCGATGGTTAAATCGGTTTCTAGTAAAGGCAAAAATTTAGGTAAACAATGCTCATTGGTTTTATCATCAACAATAATAAATAAATTGGAGTATTTGTTTTCTTTTAAATGGTTGTTTAAAGCTTCGTATGCATTTTGGTTAAAATGTACTAAATAATTATTTGCTTGAATAGATTGCATAATTCCTCGGTTAATTGAATCCGCAAAATAAGGCATTTTTAACTAAATAATATTCAAAACAGCGTTCTAATTTGTTTTAAAATTGAGCTTTTCTTTTTGCTTGGGTATGATTTATCAGCTTTGTTGACAGAACATATTTAGTCTGTAATAATTCGTTTTAGGTTTATTTTAAATAAATATAAATGAAAAATGAGGCCTTTGCAGCTCTGAATTTATGTTATGAATTTTTAAAAATATCTTTCTTTTGTTAAATAATATTCAAAACACTCTTTATCTTTGTCGAAAAATTAAATTTAATGGAAAAAATATTCGACAATACTCAGGTTGCCTTTTCGTTAAAAAGCGATACAGAACTTGACAGGGCTTATTTTCTTTTTAAAATGATTGACAGTGAACCTTTGGTAAAGATAGGGACGGCTGTTACGAATTTTGCTATTAAAGCACATCTTCCTGTTGAAGGACTTATTCGAGCTACTGTTTTCGATCATTTTTGCGGTGGTGTAAACGAAAATGATTGTCTTACTGTGGTAGACAAAATGTTTACAAAAGGTGTTTCGTCTGTTTTGGATTATTCTGTTGAAGGTAAAGAAGAGGAAGAGCAGTTTGATGCCGCTTTAGAAATGACTCTGAGAACAATCGAATTTGCAAAGGAACGTTTAGCTATTCCGTTTGCAGTTTTTAAACCAACTGGTTTAGGACGTTTTGAATTGTATGAGAAATTAGGAGAAAAACAAGTTTTAAGTCCTGCAGAGCAAGAAGAATGGGACAGGGTTGTGGCTCGTTTTGATCTTGTTTGCAGTGAAGCGCATAAAAAAGATGTAGCATTATTGATCGATGCCGAAGAAAGCTGGATGCAGGATGCTGCAGATGATTTGGTAACCGAAATGATGCGCAAATACAATAAAGAAAAGGCTATTGTTTTTAATACTTTGCAGTTGTACCGTTGGGATCGTTTGGATTATTTGAAAAAACTCCATGAAATTGCCAAAAAAGAAGGCTTTTATATAGGTATGAAATTAGTTCGCGGTGCCTATATAGAAAAAGAAAACAAAAGAGCAGAAGAAAAAAACTACGTTTCGCCAATTTGCGTTTCTAAAGAAGCTACAGATGAAAATTACGATGCAGCTGTTCAATATATGCTGGACCATCTAGATACGATGTCAATTTTTGCAGGGACTCATAATGAACTGAGCTCCTATAGGCTGATGGAAATGATGAAACACAAAGGAATTGCTAAAAATGACAACAGAATCTGGTTCGGGCAATTATACGGAATGAGTGATAATATCAGTTATAATCTCGCCGAAAATGGTTATAATGTTGCAAAATACTTGCCTTTCGGACCTGTAAAAGACGTGATGCCGTACCTGATTCGCCGTGCAGAAGAAAATACTTCGGTAGCCGGGCAAACAAGTCGCGAATTATCGATGATTAAAGCAGAACGCAAGAGAAGGAAAGGAAAATAATTTTTCAATATATGTTTTGATAGAAACCGTTTCATGATCTGAGACGGTTTTTTTGTGTTTACTTGTTTGATAACATTCACTTAATCAATATAACACAAAGAGTTAATCATAAAGTAACTATTCCATTAAGTACAAAATTTGACTGTTAAATAGATTTGTACTAAATTAAATTTACCAAATATGATAAAATCTTTACTATTAAAACCAAACAACACTGCAACCAATTTTAAGCCAGAATTACTTCCTAATTTAAGAACAGGATTATTTTCGATTATAGCAATTTTAGCGTTTAATCAAAATAGCATCGCTCAGACTGTTGATCTTTCGACTTACGTAAGAGTAGGGCGATATGACTTGCCGGAGCCAACAAGAACTGCACATCCAACTAATAATTTACTGACACAGGAAGCTTCTGGAATAACTTATAACTGGGATACCAATACGCTTTTTATTGTGGGAGACGGAACTACCTCTGTGACTCAGGTATCGCTAACGGGTCAATTTATCGATACGATGACACTGGCTCAGGGAAGCAGCGCACAAGGTACTGAATTTTATGACTCTGAAGGAATTACTTACATTGGTAATGGTCAGTTTGTAATGACTGAAGAGCGTGACAGACAAGTCGTTTTGTTTACGTATGCTGCCGGAACAACACTTACCAGAAGCAATGCAAAAACAGTAAAACTAGGAACATTTGTGAATAATACAGGAACAGAAGGTCTTTCGTATGATCCTTTAACTGGCGGTTATATTGTTCTAAAAGAAATATCTCCAATAGGAATTTTCCAGACAGGAATTGATTTTGATGCAGGAACAGCAACTAATGGTTCGGCTACTACAGATAATTCAGTTAATCTTTTTGATCCTGCATTATTAGGTTTTACCGATGTTGCTGATGTTTTTGCTTTATCAAATTTGCCGGCACTAAATGGTCAGCCTTTGTATAACAATTTATTGGTATTGAGCCAGGAAAATGCCAAAGTAGTAAATATAGACCGAAATGGCGTAATTTCAAGTACTTTGACTATTGTATCAGATCCGGGCAACCTATTAGATGCTGCTAATCAGCAACACGAAGGAATGACTATGGATCGTAATGGTAATTTATATATCGTAAACGAAAATGGAGGCGGTGATATTGATCATCCGCAACTTTGGGTTTATGCTCCTTTGGCTTTGCCAAATCAGACACCTACAGCTGTTACTTTGGCAAATACAACAAATTCAGTTTTAGAAAATACAACTACTACACCTGCAGTTAAGATTTCAGATATTTTAGTTACAGATGACGGATTAGGAACAAACACATTATCATTATCCGGTGCTGATGCTGGTTCTTTTCAAATCATTGGTTCAGCTTTATACATCAAAGCGGGAACGGTATTGGATTATGAAACTAAAACGAGTTATGATGTCACGGTAAATGTAGATGATACAACTGTTGGCTCAACTCCTGATGCTTCAGTTAATTTTACCTTGTCAATTACAGATGTGGTTAACGAAGTGGCACCAATTGCAACAGTAAGCATTACAGAAGTAGCGCCCTGGTCGAGCAGCAATGCTTCAGTCGGTGCCGATTGGTTTGAAATAACAAACAACGGAACTGCGGATCTGGATATTAGAGGCTGGAAAGTAGATGACGATTCTAAAGTATTTTCTTCGGCTTTAGCTTTAAATGGAATCTCCACCATTAAGCCTGGAGAATCTGTAATTTTCTTAGAAACAACTGCTGCAAATAATACAACTGTTATAGATAACTTCAAAACGACCTGGTTTGGAAGTACTGCACTTGCGCCGACAGGCTTACAAATAGGAAGTTACACTGGTGGAGGAATAGGTTTGGGTTCTGGTGGAGATCAGGTAAACTTATTTGATGCGAGTGGAAATCTTAAAGCTAATGTTGTTTTTGGAACATCAACTACCAATAAAACATTTAATAACGCAGCAAGTCTTAATAATGCTACTATTTCAACATTAAGTCAGGTTGGTGTTAACGATGCCTTTGCAGCTGAAAATGATGCGAATCAAATTGGTTCTCCTGGAACTACAGGAAAAATATTTATCTCTGAAGTAGCGCCTTGGGCCAATAACAATAGCCCTGTGAAAGCAGATTGGTTCGAAATAACGAACACGAAAGCTGTAGCAGTTGATATTACAGGGTGGAAAGTAGATGATAACTCACAATCACCTGTAGCTGCCGTACTATTAAACGAAATTACTACTATTAATCCTGGGGAGTCAGTAATTTTTATTGAGACTGCTGATTTAGCAGGTAAAACAACAGACTTTTTAAACAATTGGTTTGGAGCAAATCCTCCTAAAGGTTTAAAAATTGGAAACTACACTGGTTCTGGTATCGGTTTAAGCGGAGATGGCGATCAGGTAAATTTATACAACGGAGTAAGCAATACACCTGTAGCTTCTGTAGTATTCGGGGCTTCACCAACAGGAACTTTCAAAACATTTGATAATACTAACGGACTTACTACAATAACTACAGCAGTTACTCAATTGAGTGCAGTAGGCACGAATGGAGCATTTGTAGCAGCTAACAGCAGTACTGAAATTGGTTCTCCGGGTGTATTCGTTAAAACAAGCCCTAATTTAGGTATTGAGAATCCTTCAGAAATAAATACATTTAAAGTAGTAGCTTATCCGGTTCCGTACAGTTCAGCTTTCCAGTTAGATCTGGGAACACTTAGTAATGATAGTGTTGTAATAAGCGTATATGACATGAACGGAAAACAGGTAGATGCTTATGAGTTCAATGATGTTAATGAAGCGCAAAACCAAAGAATAGGAAGTGATTATGCAACAGGTGTTTACAATGTTGTTGTAATTCAGGGAGGAAACAAAAAAACAATCCGTGTGATTAAGAAATAATATAAAATATTTCTAAAAAAAGAAGCCGTTTCAAATGATGATGAAACGGCTTCTTTAATTGTATGAGTCTTGAGTCTTTAAGAAAAAACAACTGTTTTGTTGCTGTAAACCATGGTTTTGCGTTCGGCATGCAGTTTTATAGCTCTTGCCAATACAATTCTTTCCAGATCACGGCCTTTCATGATAAAGTCTTCAACAGAATGAATATGAGAAACACGTGCAATATCCTGCTCAATAATTGGACCTTCGTCTAATTCTTCTGTTACGTAATGACTCGTGGCGCCAATAATTTTCACCCCTCTTTTAAATGCTGAGTGGTATGGTTTTGCACCAGGGAAAGCAGGTAAAAACGAATGGTGTATATTGATGATTCTATTTTCGTAAAGTGAAATCAAACCAGGTGTGATAATCTGCATATAACGCGCCAGAACAATAAAATTGATTTGATATCTTTTTAATAGTTCAATTTGTCTGGCTTCACCTTCTTCTTTATTGTCTTTGGTAAAAGGAACGCAGTGAAAAGGAATGTCAAAACGTTCTGCAATAGATCGTAAATCACTATGATTACTAATAATTACCGGAATTTCAACATTTAGCTCACCCGCACTGTAACGTCCTAAAATATCAAACAAACAATGATCGTATTTAGATACAAACAAAGCCATTTTAGGTTTTTGCTCCTGATTATATAAGTCCCACGACATATCAAAATCTGCTGCAATGGTTTGGTTAAAGTCGTCTTTTATGGCTTCGATACTGATATTATGATTCGTCAAATCACATTCTAATCGCATAAAAAATACATTTTGCTCCGTATCAACATGCTGGTCGATATAGGTAATGTTTCCTTCTACTTTTGCAATAAAAGCTGTTACAGCAGCAATAATTCCTTTTTGATCCTTGCAATGAATCAGAATAGTTATTTTTTGCATTATAATTTATTGGTTAATCGGTTATTTTTATAGATTAATTGTTTAATCGTTTATTTGTTTAATCGGAATGGTTGTAGAATTTAAGTTTTTGCAGTTACACGATTAAACAAATAAACAGTTAAACATATAAATTTACTTTTTATCCTGCATAGCAAAAACGCTTTTTAGCAATGGTGTTGTTCTTTCGTTAATATTATTGCGGATTTCTTTTTCTTCTACGGCAATCATTTTAAAAACGCCTGCCAAAGCCTGATTGGTTGTGTAATCAGTCAAATCCGGATTTATTTTTTTTACCAGCGGAATCGAATTGTATTTGGTAATGATTTTTGTCCAGATTGCATCGGCACCTACTTTTTCAAACGAACTTTTTATGACAGGATTAAATTTTCCATACAAAGCTGTTGTAGTACTCCCTTGTAAATAGCTTGTGGCAGCATTGTCGCTTCCTAAAAGAATGTTTTTAGCATCTGTAAAAGTCATGTTTTTTACTGCCGAAACAAAGATAGGAGTAGCTTCTTTTACAGCATCTTCTGCAGCACGGTTCAGCATTTTAATGCCTTCATCTGCCAGTGAACTAAGGCCTACTTTTCGTAAAGTAGCATCCACTTTTTGCAATTCTTCCGGCATCAGGATTTTTACAGCTTCATTTTTATAGAAACCATCAACAGCAGTAAGTTTGCTTACTTGTTGTGTAATACCTTTGTTCAAGGCTTCTTTTAAGCCAGAAGCAATATCTACACCGCCAACACCCGGAATTTGCGATGATATTTGCGGTAATTGATTTAAAGTTTGTTGTACCTGCGCACAGGAATTAAGAGAAAATGCTACGGCAAGAAGTAAAATCTTTTTCATTGTGAAATGGGGTTTTTTAAAGGTTTCAAAAATACTACTTATTCAACAACAAAGCCACAATTTTATTTTAGGAGCACAAACATTTTGTTTCATAATTAACTTTTGTCCCGCTGTCCACTAAATTCCGCGCAGAAAAAGCGCGGGATACCGTTCCCATCGGGGCTATTTTAGAAACTTAAGTTTTCAGAAAACGCTTCCATAAACTGAAAACAAAAAAAGCTACCCAATTTGGATAGCTTTTCTTAAACAATTTTTTTTATACTTAGAATGATCCGCAAATGTTACCAGAGAATGTAGCTCCGGCATTGGCAGAAACGTCAGCTTTAACTGCAGATGCAGCAAGAGTTACAATGCTGTACGGAGGAGTAAATGCAGTGTTTTTTCCTGCTGTATTTCCACTTGTATTTGTGAAAACATTTCCTGAAGTAACGGTTACCGCAGTAAGACCTGTCATTAATTCGACTGGAGTTTTTACGTTTTCAAAAACGTTATTTTCAACTTTTATATTTGCTTCAAAACCTGCAGCAATACATTTGTTACTAACAGAACTGTTGAAATAACTGTTTATGATGTGTACTTTTCCAAATCGAACTCTTGGCATTCTTTCTCTGCATCCGCTTGCCCACCAGCAACGTGCAAATGTAATTCTCAATGTTCCGCGGTCTCCTGTAGCACTGTCGCTTGAGCCAATCAGATTTGAGTATCTGTGATCAT
Source organism: Flavobacterium calami (assembly GCF_038290035.1). Lineage (NCBI taxonomy): Bacteria > Pseudomonadati > Bacteroidota > Flavobacteriia > Flavobacteriales > Flavobacteriaceae > Flavobacterium > Flavobacterium calami. The sequence goes on along the minus strand of NZ_JBBYHS010000007.1, from coordinate 159,865 downwards.
CAGAACCTCCTGAACCTCCTGCTTTTGGAGCTTTTAGGTAAGTGAATTTTGTATAAGAAACAGTCACATAATCAGATTTGTTTTTGATATCAAAGTTACCGTCAACACCGTCTCTAAATTCGCAGTGGTCAACCCATACATTCTGGCAGTTGTCCAAAGTTGCATTGTCCCATCCGTCTGTGTCATAAGCTCCCGGACCTTCAAAAATCAGGTTTCTGATAATAATGTTTTTACATCCTTTGAAATAAATGATACCTGAACCGTCTTTTGTTTGGTTTGTCGATACCAGTTTTGCACCGCTGGTTCCGTAAATAGTTTTTCCGGTTTGGTTTTGAAATGATAATCTGGCAGTAACAGTAATAGTTCCGGACACTTTTATCACTTTTACAGAAGTGTTTTCAATTGCCGATTTCAATTGTGCATAAGTGGTTACTGCTGTTTCTGCAGATGCACCACCTCCTGTTGTACTTCCGTTTTGGGAAGCCCATCCCGGAACTTCTGAACAAACTCCTACTTTTGAAGTCGAAGCAGAAACTTCCTGATTTGTACTTACTGCAGCTTCATCTGCATTTTGCTCTGTTACATCTTCCGTGTTACAGCTTGCAAAGCCTAAAACAATCGCAAATAGCGAAATAGTAAATTTGGTTTTAAAATTCATTGTTAGTTTTTTAATGGTTATTACTAAATTATATAGTGGTGCAAAGATGTTTATTAATTCCTACAAGAATATTGAACTTGTTCAATAATTTTGTAGTTAAATTGAATATTTAATTTTTTTTAGATTATTAATTTAAATATTATATAATTTTTATATTTTTGCGTAATCGATTACATTATCAAATTCACCCCCAAATTTTATGAATTTTAGAAATTTTAATTAAGTAATAATTAAAAATTATGTACGAAGAACTACGACAAAATATTGAAAGAAAAATCCCCCTCACAGACGAGGAGTGGAGTTTGATACTTGAGAAAACAGAGTTCATTAAATTAAAAAAGAATGAATTTTTGCAAATCCAGGACTCTAATAATTCTTTAGAATGTTTTATCCTGAAAGGAGCTTTCAAAACCTACATTATAAATGAAAACGGAACAGAAAGTGTTGTTTTCTTTTCATTTGAAAATGACTGGATGTGCGATCTGGAAAGTTTTTATTATCACAAACTAACCAAATACAATATAAAGGCGATTGAAGACAGCGAAATATTGGTAATTAATAAATCCAATAAAATGCTGTTGTTTAAGCAGGTTCCAAAATTGATTCAGTTCCATATCCTGATGGTAGAAAGGGCTAATATCGCAATACAGGAAAGGCTTCTGGATGTTTTAAACAAAACTTCTAAACAGCGTTATATTGAGTTTGTGAAAAAATATCCTCAAAAGACCCAAAAAATAAATAATAAAAATTTGTCTTCTTATTTAGGAGTCACTCACGAATTTTTATCAAAAATCAAAAAGAGTTTTTAATTTTAAACTCAAGTACTGAATCTTTTTTAGTACGGTATAAGTGTTAATTATCTTTAAATCAGTATTTTATTTGTTGTCTGAAAATATATTTTAGATGATAGGACTTTGTGTGTCTGTAAATTAAATCTTTTTTATCAACATAAAACTTTCGTTTCATTGAACTGTTGAAATATTTTGTAAATTGCGCTATAAAATTATCATATTCGTAAAATGGAACATCAAAAAACATATATTCCTAAAAATAAAGTAAGAATTGTAACCGCTGCGTCACTTTTTGACGGACACGATGCTGCAATTAATATAATGCGTCGTATCATTCAGTCGACAGGAGTTGAAGTGATTCACCTAGGCCATGACAGAAGCGTTGAAGAAGTGGTGAATACCGCAATTCAGGAAGATGCTAATGCGATTGCTATGACTTCGTACCAAGGCGGACACAACGAGTACTTTAAATATATGTATGATTTGCTTCGCGAAAAAGGAGCGGGGCATATCAAAATCTTCGGAGGCGGAGGTGGGGTGATCCTTCCTAGCGAAATTGAAGAATTACATGAATATGGTATTACAAGAATTTATTCTCCAGATGACGGACGTTCTCTTGGTTTGCAAGGAATGATTAATGATTTGGTTGAGCGTGCTGATTTTCCTATTGGAGATAAATTGAACGGAGAAATCGATCATATCGAAAATAAAATTCCAACGGCAATTGCACGTTTAATTTCAGCGGCAGAAAATTTCCCTGAAATTGCAAAACCGGTTTTTGATAAAATCCATGAAAGTAATACAACTTCTAAAATTCCGGTTTTAGGAATTACAGGAACTGGAGGAGCAGGAAAATCTTCTTTGGTTGATGAATTGGTCCGCCGTTTTTTAATTGATTTTCCAGAAAAAACAATCGGATTAATTTCTGTCGATCCTTCCAAGAGAAAAACCGGAGGAGCGCTTTTAGGCGACAGAATCCGAATGAATGCGATTAACAATCCGAGAGTTTATATGCGTTCGCTGGCAACACGTCAGTCGAATTTGGCTTTATCTAAATATGTTGCTGAAGCGATTCAGGTTCTAAAAGCCGCAAAATACGATTTGATTATTTTGGAAACTTCAGGAATCGGGCAGTCTGATACGGAGATTATGGATCATTCTGATGTATCCTTATATGTAATGACACCAGAATTTGGAGCGGCAACACAATTGGAAAAAATCGATATGCTTGATTTTGCCGATTTAGTGGCTTTAAACAAATTTGATAAACGTGGTGCTTTAGACGCTTTGCGCGATGTAAAAAAACAATATCAAAGAAACCATAATCTTTGGGATAAAAATCCTGATGAAATGCCGGTTTTCGGAACGATTGCTTCGCAGTTTAACGATCCGGGAATGAACACGCTTTACAAAGCGATTATGGATAAAGTGGTTGAAAAAACAGCTTCAGATTTGAAATCGACTTTTACAATCACTAAAGAAATGAGCGAGAAAATCTTCGTGATTCCGCCACACAGAACACGTTATTTATCTGAAATTGCAGAGAATAATAGAAGTTATGATGAAACAGCAATCGCACAGCAAAAAGTAGCACAGAAATTATACGGAATTTTCAAAACCATAGAATCGGTTTCTGGAAAAATTCCTCAAATCAATAAAGCTGGAATTGATGACGATAGTGTCATCCTGAGCGGAGTCGAAGGACTCAACGAAAACAGAATCTTTTTAAATCTTTTACTGAATCAGTTTGATAAGGTAAAAATGGATTTAGATCCGTACAATTGGGAAATTATCCTGAATTGGGATGAAAAGGTTGCGAAATATAAAAATCCGGTTTACTCGTTTAAAGTTCGTGATAAAGAAATCAAGATTGCAACACATTCTGAAAGTTTATCACATTTACAGATTCCGAAAATTGCTTTGCCTAAATATGAAGGTTGGGGTGATATTCTGCGTTGGAATTTACAGGAAAATGTTCCTGGAGAATTTCCTTTTGCTTCGGGATTATATCCGTTTAAACGTGAAGGCGAAGATCCGTCAAGAATGTTTGCAGGCGAGGGTGGACCAGAAAGAACCAACAAACGTTTTCATTATGTAAGTGCCGGAATGCCAGCAAAACGTCTTTCGACAGCTTTTGATAGTGTAACTTTATACGGAAATGATCCAGATTTGCGTCCGGATATTTACGGAAAAATTGGAAATGCGGGAGTTTCAATCTGCTGTTTGGATGATGCTAAAAAACTATATTCAGGTTTCGATTTGGTTCATGCATTGACTTCGGTAAGTATGACCATTAATGGGCCTGCGCCAATGTTGTTAGGTTTCTTTATGAATGCGGCAATCGATCAGCAATGTGAGATTTACATCAAAGCAAATGATTTAGAAAAAGAAGTTGAAGCCAAAATCAACAAACTTTATAAAGACAAAGGAATTGAAAGACCGAAATACCAAGGCGAACTTCCTGCTGGAAATAACGGTTTAGGATTAATGCTTTTGGGCGTAACCGGAGATCAGGTTTTGCCTTTGAATGTTTATAACGAAATTAAAGTAAAAACCTTAGCTCAAGTTCGTGGAACAGTTCAGGCCGATATTTTGAAAGAAGATCAGGCGCAGAATACTTGTATTTTTTCAACCGAATTTGCTTTACGATTAATGGGCGACGTTCAGGAATATTTTATTACTAAAAACGTTCGTAATTTCTATTCAGTTTCGATTTCTGGATATCATATTGCTGAGGCGGGAGCAAACCCAATTACGCAATTGGCGTTTACGCTTTCAAATGGTTTCACTTACGTGGAATATTATTTGAGCCGCGGCATGAACATCAACGATTTCGGCCCAAATTTATCTTTCTTCTTTTCGAATGGAGTAGATCCTGAATATTCGGTTATTGGTCGTGTGGCACGTAAAATTTGGGCAAAAGCCATGAAAAACAAATACGGAGCCAACGAAAGAGCACAAATGCTGAAATATCACATTCAGACTTCTGGACGTTCGTTGCACGCACAGGAAATTGATTTCAATGATATTAGAACGACTTTACAGGCTTTATACGCAATTTATGATAACTGTAATTCATTGCACACAAACGCTTACGATGAAGCAATCACAACACCAACAGAAGAATCGGTGCGTCGTGCCATGGCGATTCAACTGATTATCAATAAAGAATTAGGTTTAGCGAAAAACGAAAACCCAATTCAAGGTTCGTTCATCATCGAAGAATTGACTGATTTAGTTGAAGCTGCAGTTCTTCAAGAATTCGACAGAATTACGGAAAGAGGCGGAGTTCTTGGCGCAATGGAAACGATGTACCAAAGATCTAAAATTCAGGAAGAAAGTTTGTATTACGAAACTTTAAAACACAACGGAGATTTTCCAATTGTGGGTGTAAACACTTTCCTGAGTTCAAAAGGTTCTCCAACGGTAATCCCGGCAGAAGTTATTCGTGCAACCGAAGAAGAAAAACAATATCAAATTACAATGTTGGATAACTTGCATCAATTTCACGAAGCAAAAGTTAATGAGCATTTAAATAATTTACAGCAAGCGGCTATTAAAAACGAAAACTTATTCGATCATTTAATGGAAGCTACAAAGGTTTGTTCTTTAGGTCAGATTACTTCGGCGTTGTTTGAGGTTGGTGGGCAGTATAGAAGGAATATGTAAAATTTACTGTTTTATAGATTTATGAAAACCTCTCTTTTCGGGAGGTTTTCTATATTTAGAAATCCATAAAAAGAAAAAAATCAAACCTTCTTCTTAACGAGTTTCAGCTTCTCAAGAATTGCATCCGCTTTTTCGTTTTCACAAATAAACCGTAGCGATTCGGCATAACGATAATAATATTCAGGAGCTAAGTCTAACGTCAGGGCAAAAAGCTGGCTGTACCATTCGGCCGCTTTCTCCAGTTTAAAATGCGAATAAGACGAATCCCCTAACTTCTGAAATAAATCTACAGACTTGTAGCCTTTTGCAGCAATTCTTTCGTATGTTTTCATTACATCTACATAAGCGTATTTCTCGCTTACTTTGTCCGTAATAAACACTTTTTCATTTTGGGCTGAAGCACTGAATGAAAAAATAGTCCCTAATACTAAAATAACAAGTCTTTTTTGCATAAGCATCGGTTTAAGAGGATGAGTTTAGATAGTTTTTGTATTCGCAAATATATCTAAATCAGTGACATAAGATGTTTTTGAATGCTTTTTTTAGAAATTTTAACGATTTTGCGCAGCTTTTTTAAAAGTTTTCAGACATTTTGAATGGAGAAAAATGTTTAATGAAAATTAAATAGTATAATTTTATATTCAAACAGCATCGTTATGAGTATTCAGGAGTATTCGAATAAAATAAACAATTTGAGAACAGAGGAGAACAACCCTCAGTTTTCTGATGCTATTGATTTGGAAAATATTGTTTTAAAAGTTTCAGAGAATCGTTCTCAAAGTTATTTTACTCTTAAAGATTTTTTTGATCAATCTGTTTCTAAAGCTGTTATGCTAAATAGTGAAATAGTAAAATTAATTGCAGATCGTTTAGGGTTGCTGTTTTCGAGTGAAAAAGAAGCCGGAAATGTGTGTTTTGCCAATAGCAGTGAATTACGTTCAGAATTCAGGCAAATTTTGACCGCTATTGACTTATTGGACTATATCTATGCTTTTGCACATTCTTCTTTTTATAAAGAATTCCAAAAAATAGCCATTCCATCAGAAACAGACAGTTTTTGGAGACTCGTGGAAATTGGTTTCCTTTTGCGTAAAGAAAAGACATAAAAAAACAGTCTCTTTCGAAACTGTTCTTTACATAAATAAATTGGGGGCAAATATTGTTATCTACGAAAAGCAGGGCTTTCGTTTACAGACTGGTCTAAAGCAATTGTTTTTGATTTTTTTGCAGAAACTGTAATTTTATGATTTACTACTTTATTGCTTTCTAAAACTTTTAAGTAATAAGTTCCGGCAGGATAAGTTTCAAGGCTTAAGGTTTTTGAAACTTCTAATTCATTTGAAGAAACTTCTCCGGTATAAAGTAATTTTTGATTTTCATCAAGGATAGAAAAATTTGATTTTTCGTCAGTGTTTAAGGTAAAGCTGACTACTTTTCCATTTCCGGTTTTTATATACAGGATATAATCACCTTTTTCATTAGTTGCATACGTACTTATTGTTGTTAAAAATACAGCTACAACAAAGCTCAATCTTAGGATTTGTTTCATCTCTTTTTTTAATTTTTAATTTTAATTTTCTACTTCGTGGTATTGACAAAACTACAAATAGTTACCAAATTTCAAAAAATTTTAATCTTCTTTTTATTAACACTAAGTTGTTGAATTAAAAGTATTTATATGTTTTTTCTTAGATATATACGTATTTATTGGGCTCATGGAGGTGCTTTTTTTAATTGTTTTTAATTTTTTAACAAGCAATCGGTTGTGTTTCTTAAGTATTGGTTTGTTAAAATTTTTAAAAACTTTAGAATTCAAATTTTATTAACAGTTGAAATTAAAAAAAAACAGCTCGAGAACCACCAGGAGCTGTTTTTAAAACCGTTAAGTTTTAAACTTTACTAACTATCTAACCTCATTTTATACTGAATACAGTATAACTTTTTTAGCGCATTACTACGCTTGTATTTTCAGCAGAACATCCTGCTTTGTAAACTAATTAAATTGCTTTTGTAGATAAAATTGTAGTTTTATCAGTAATTGTAATTTCGTGTTTTGTTGTTTTTACACTGTCCTCGATTAAAAGGAAGTATTTTCCTGAAGGAAACTCCTCAAAGCTGAAAGTTTTTAGGATTCCGTCTTTACCAGAAGCATTTTCAGAATAAATAAGAGTACCATCTGTGTCATATATAGCTAAGCGGGCTTTCTTTACATTATTTAAAGCAAAAGTCACTTCTTTGCCATTTCCTTTAATTACATGAAGAGCAAAACCTCCATTTCCGTCGATCGCATAAATACTTCCTGTGAAAAGTACCGCACATACTAAACTTAATTTTAACATCTTTTTCATGATCAATATTTTTTAAATTATTGGTTCTAATTCTATGGTGCTAAATTACTTCAGCAATGTGTGAAAATCCACAACGCTATTTGCAGATATATGTGCTATATTCTCATTTACGAAACCGTTATATGTTAAATTTTAAATTATTCTTGGTGTTTTTGCTAATTTGATTAATATATTTTAAAATTTTCACATGGATTACGAATTTGAAAACTACTTTATAGATTTCGTCTAAAAAGTGTAATTTTTCTAGTGTAAAATTAAAAGTAGTGCAATTTTTGTGTATAGTCTGTTTAGGGAAAATGTAATTTTACTCCTTAAAAGAAATGCTTTTTTGCATAAAATACTCTCGAAATAGCAAAACAGGGGTAATTTGAGAACAAATTTGTTTTTCTGAACTTTTCGTTGTTTGAATTTTAACTGATAAAAAAAAATAAAATCAGCTACCGTTTCTTTTTGTAAAATGAGGGCTTTTTATTACTTGAATTTGAAAATAAAGCGCATAAAAAAAACAGCCCAATAACCAATATGAGCTGTTTCTCAATACAACATTTATGTTTTTAAATGTTTTTAAACTACCTAATCATTTTTATACAATTGTATAAAATTTTAAATTAACGTACTGCCATGTTCGAATTTTTAGCAGAATCTGTTTTGTAAACAGATGAAATCGCTTTTGTAGACAAAACTGATTTGTTGCCTGCAATCGTAATTTCATGTTTTACTTTTTTTACGCTGTCTTCTACTTCCAGGAAATAAGTTCCTTCGGGAAATTCTTCTAAGCTGAATGTTCTTAAAATTCCGTCTTTTCCTGTAGCGCTTTCAGAATAAATTAGCGTGCCGTCTGTGTCATAGATTGTCAGTTTTGCTTTTTTTACATTATTAAGAGCAAAAGTGATCAGTTTTCCATCTCCTTTTAATACATGAAGATTGAAATCTTCATTACCATCGATAGCATAAGTACTTGTTCCGAAAAGTACTGCTAACACTAAACTTAATTTTGAAATCTTTTTCATGTCAATAGTTTTTAAATTAATAGTTCTAATTCTCTGATGCTAAATTACTTGTATAATTAGTTATTTTGCACGACTGTGTTTTCTTATTTATGTGCTATATTCTCATTTACGAAACCGATATAGGTTAAAATGTAAAATTATTATCATCTGTTTTGTTAAATCGTTTACAATAATTTAAAAAATGACTATTTGGTAATTTACTATTATATGATGTTTAGACTATTTTTGAATCACATTAAAATTGTATGATTTTATTTTATAATTCAGTAGAATTAAAACAAAAAAAAACAGCTCAAGAACCACCAGGAGCTGTTTTAAAAACTGTTAAGTTTTAAACTTTACTAACTATCTAACCTCATTTTATACTGTATGCAGTATAACTTTTTTAGCGTACTACTACGCTTGTATTTTTTGCAGAAGAACCTGCTTTGTAAACTGATGAAATTGCTTTAGAAGATAAAATCACTTTATTGTAAGTAACAGTGATTTCATGTTTTGTTATTTTTACATTATCTTCTATTTTTAAGATATAAGTTCCTTCTGGAAAATCTTCAAATGTGATTCTTTTTAGAATCCCCTCTTTTCCGGAAGCATTCTCGGAATAAAGGATAGTACCATCCTGATCGTATATCATTAATTTAGCCTGTGTTACATTTTCTAATCCAAATGTAACTTCGTTACCATTTTCTTTAATTACATGAAGGATATAATCTTCATTTCCGTCAATTGCGTATGTACTGATTCCTGAAAAAAGCACTGCAATCACTAAACCTAATTTTAACATCTTTTTCATGATTTCTATATTTTAAAGTTTTTGTTCTGATTTTGTACTGCTAAATTACTTCTGAAATATGTAAGAATACACAACCGTATTTGCAGATATATGTGCTGTATTCGCATTTACGAAACCGTTATAGGTTAAAATGTAAAGATATTGTAATCAGTTTTGTTAATTAATTTACAATAATTTAAAAACATTTACTTTGAAATTTATTACAGAACTTATGTTTTGATTGGATGAAAAATGTTTACGGGTGAAAGTTTAAAGCAAAAAAAAACAGCTCAAGAACCACCAAGAGCTGTTTTTAAAACCGTTAAGTTTTAAACTTTACTAACTATCTAACCTCATTTTATACTGTATGCAGTATAACTTTTTTAGCGTACTGCTACGCTAGTATTTTTAGCAGAGATTCCTGCTTTATAAATTGAAGAAATTGCTTTTGTTGATAAAACCGAAGTGTTATCAGTAATAGTAATTTCGTGTTTTGTTGTTTGTGTACTGTCATCAATTACAAGGAAATAAGTTCCTGCCGGAAATTCCTCAAAACTGAAAGTTTTTAGGATACCATCTTTACCTGTTGCGTTTTCAGAATAAATTAGAGTACCTTCTTTATCATATATAGATAAGTGTGCTTTATTTACATTGTTTAATGCAAAAGTCACTTCTTTTCCATTTTCCTTAATTACATGAAGAGCAAAATCTTCATTTCCTCCGATAGCGTAAATACTTCCTGTAAAAAGTACCGCACATACTAAACTTAATTTTAACATCTTTTTCATGATTAATATTTTTTAGATTATTGTTCTAATTCTATAGTGCTAAATTACTTCTGTAATACGTGAAAATACACAACTCTATTTGCAGATATATGTGCTGTATTCGCATTTACGAAACCGTTATATGTTAAAATTTGAATTATTCTTGGTGTTTTTGTGAATTTGCTTATTATTTTTCAAAGTTTTTGTGTGAAATGAGAATTTAAAAATCAATATATCTGTTTTAATGAAATAATGTAATTTTTGTAGGAAAAAATTAAGAGTAATGCAATTTTTAACGTTGTTATGGTTTTGAAAACTGTAATTTTAGAGGTACAAATACACGTTTTGTTGCATAAAATAATGCAAAATCATTAAAAAAAAGATAATTTGAGAACAAATCGATTTTGACAACATAATGGCATTTTGAAGTTAAAGTGAAAAAAAAGTCTCAAATGTGTGAGATTTTTTTCTTTCAATAAAAATGTCTGCTTTTTAAATTCGGAAGAGGATTGATTTTAAAATCACAAAAGTGTTGATATACTAAATTTAATTTTAAAATCTTTTTCTTAGCTTTAGTATCTAAATTATAGTCTGATTCTTTGATGTTAAATCACTTCTGTTCTGTAAGTTTTTTGTATATTCTGTTTGTCAGTAATAATGCAATATTCTCATTTACGAAAGCGATGTAGGTTAAAGTTTGAATTATTTTAGGCTTTTTTGTTAATTTTGCTTTTATTATTTAATCTTTATGAAATGAAACCAATTGCCCCAGCTCTTGAGATAATATCAAACTCATACGGAAGTTCCTTTACCTATACCAAGCATGCACATAAGACGAACAGTAAATCGCACTTATTGCATTATCATCCCGAAATTGAAATTGTTTTTGTGAATGGCGGAGCAGGGAAGAGGCAGATAGGAAGTCATATTTCGTATTATACCAATGGTTCCTTAATCCTGATTGGTTCTAATTTGCCACATTGTGGATTTACCAATGAGAAAACGGGAAATAAGGATGAAACCGTTATTCATTTTAAACCTGATTTTCTTGGGAATGATTTTTTTAATATTCCCGAAATGAAAAAAATTCAGAAACTTCTTGAACAGGCTAAAGCCGGAATTGCATTTGGAGGTGAGACTAAAAAGTTAATTGGAACCAGAATGGAATTAATGGAAAATAAATCTCCGTTTGAGCGTTTCCTTACTCTATTGGGTATTCTAAAAGATCTCGCTTCTTCTGAAGAATATACGATTTTAAATGCTGACGGATTTTTAATGGAAATGCAGGTGCCCGACAATGACCGAATGAATATAGTATTCAGTTATGTGAAAGATCATTTTCAGGAACCTATTTCGGTTGATGAAGTTTCGAGTCTGGTAAGTATGACAACGTCGTCTTTCTGTCGTTATTTTAAAAAAATATCCAATAAAACATTTACAGAATTTGTAAACGAATACCGTTTGGTTCATGCTTCTAAACTTTTAGCAGAGAAACCTATAAGTATAAACGAAGTTTGTTATGAAAGCGGGTTTAATAATTTTAGCCATTTCAGCAAATCGTTTAAACAATATACAGGTAAGAGTGCTTCAGAATACAGGCAGGAGCACAGGGCTACGATTATGTGATTTTTTTATTTATAAAGTATTAACCATCAAATTCGTTGATGGTTTTTTTATGTCTTTTTTTGAAGATAAAAGGTATATTTATGTTTATAAAAAAAACATAAACTATGAAACATTTTAAAATACTGCTTTTTGTCTGCATGGTTTCTACCGGAATCTCTCATGCTGCGAAAGTAGATACCTTAGAAGTTGCTAGTACAGCAATGAATAAAACATATAAAACAGCAATTGTTTTGCCTAATTCCTATGCTAAAGGAAAAATAGCATTTCCGGTAATGTATTTATTGCATGGTGCTTACGGGCATTTTAGTGACTGGCTGAAAAACACTCCCGACAAGGAACTTGTAAAAAATCTGGCAGATCAGTACAATTTGATAATTGTCATGCCTGAAGGTGAAACCTTTAGTTTTTATATTGACAGTCCGGTTAATGCCAAAAGTCAGTTTGAAACTTTTATTACAAAGGAAGTGCTTCAGAAAGTGGATAATACATACAGGACTATTAATAATAAAAATGGCCGTGTCATCACTGGGCTCTCAATGGGTGGTCACGGAGCTTTGTACTTGTCAGCCAGACATCCTGAATTGTTTTGTGCTGCCGGAAGCATGAGCGGTGCTGTTGATATGGGGGTGATGTTAAATAGAGATTCTGCTGCTCAGATGATAAAACTGATTGAACCTGTATTTGGAGATAAAAGTGCAGATCCCGAAATATATGCACAGCATGCTGTTTTAGGAATGCTGGACAAACTCAAAAGCAACAAGCTGCCACTCATAATTGATTGCGGTGTAGACGATTTTTTAATTGAACCTAATCGGGAGCTGCATCGAAGATTAATATATAATAAGGTAGAACACGATTATACCGAACGTCCAGGAGCACATACCTGGGAATATTGGCAGAATTCATTGCCGTATCATGTATTATTTTTTAGTAAAATTTTGTCTAAAAATCAGGTTGTTATCAAAAAATAAACAGAATTTTTCATGGATAGACCGTTAAATATTTTTTTTGGTTTGATTTTTGGGATATCTTTAAGTATAAACTTTAAAAAAATATATTATGAAAAAGATATTGACACTTTTTGCTGTTGTTGGATTATTTGCATTCTCTGGTTGTTCGGATGATGATAATGATAATGTGGATTATGATACAATTCCTTATGCATTTGAAATTAAAAATGTTGATTTGGGAAGAGTGACTGATAATGAGTATAATTTAAAAAGTACTTTCAATTTTGAAATAAATGATAATTTGCGTGATGATGAAACTGTCCTAATATATAGGTTAATGGATTTAATTAATTCTAATACGCCGGTGTGGCAACTTATACCGAGATCGGTTTATTTTGATAATGGTAATGTGATAGATTATTATTATGATTTTAGTAAAGTTGATTTTGTAATTACAGCACGAGCTTCTTTTAATTTAATAAATGCTTCTGATTTTATAAATGATCAAACATTTCGTGTAGTACTCATACCTTCAGATTTAGCTGCATCTGTGAATAAAAATAATTATTTAGAAGTAATGAAGGCTGCTAAATTAGACGAGAGCCAAGTGCAGAATGTAAAGTTTTAATACATATTTTACAATTAGATAAAAAAAGGAAATCGTAAGATTTCCTTTTTTTGTGAATATATGTTGAGAATGTTTATTCCTAATCCAAATCCGTCAGTTCTTTTTCTTTTCCAAACTTCAGGGAAACCAAAATTCCAACTAAAAGTGAAACTGCGATAAATCCTAAGGAAGCCCATTCAGGTAGGTGAATATAGTCGTGAAGTAGCATTTTTAATCCCACAAAAGCTAAAATAGCAACTAAGCTATATTCCAGATAACTGAATTTTGCCAGCATATTTGCTAAAAAGAAATACATAGAACGTAATCCTAAAATGGCAAAAATATTAGAACTGAATACTAAAAATGGATCAGAAGTAATCGCCAGAATTGCAGGAACACTGTCTACAGCAAATAAAACATCCATTACTTCAATTACAATCAGAGCTACAAATAAAGGTGTGGCAGCTTTTTTGCCTTTCTCATTTAGTATGAAAAACTTTTCGTGATCCGTGTGAGAGGTTATCGGTATGATTTTACCCAGTGCTTTGTAAATAAACGAATCTTTAGGGTGAAAATCTTCCTCTTCCCCTGAAAACAGCATTTTTATAGCTGTAAATACCAGGAACGCACCAAATAAGTAAGTGGTCCAGCTAAATTTATTGATTAACATTACACCAAAGAAAATCATTAAGCCACGAAAAACAATTGCACCCAGGATTCCCCAGAATAATACACGATGCTGGTATTTCTGCGGAATTTTAAAAGAGGCGAAAATAATGGCAATGACAAAAATATTATCCACACTTAAAGAAAGCTCGATGAGATAACCGGTAATAAACTTCATTGAAGCTACTGCAGGTTTTAAGTTATCCGGATTGTCAATATAGTCGGTAGTGTAAAGCCAATAAATTACTCCTGAAAAAAGAAAAGATAATGTAACCCAAATCAGTGTCCATTTGCTGGCTTCTTTGGTACTAATAATGTGTGGGGTTTTATTAAAAACTCCTAAATCCAAAGCAAGAATAAAAACTACGGCCAGTAAAAACAAAGTCCAGACTATCATGATGATTTTTTTAAATGATTTACAAAGATAAGTTTTGAAGTTTAACTTAAAAAAATAATTTTATTAGAAACTTACTTTTAAAGTTAGGAAAATTTTGGTAGAAGTGAAATGTAAAAGTAAGCGGTAAAAGGTTCTCGACTATCGCTGGAACTAATAATGAAGTCTTTTTTTGATTGCAACTTGTCACATTGTGCGAGTTCTAAATGCTTTTGCTAATAAATAAAAAAAATGCCATCAATTACGATGGCATTTTTAGGATATAATTTAAGCTTTGAATTATAGTGCTGATTTAACAGTTTTGATAATTCTAGCAGCAATTTTGTATGGGTCTCCGTTTGAAGCTGGTCTTCTGTCTTCCAACCATCCTTTCCATCCTTTTTGAACAGTCATCAAAGGAATACGGATTGAACATCCTCTGTCAGATACTCCGTAAGAGAAGTCATTGATAGATGCTGTTTCGTGTTTACCAGTTAAACGTTGCTCGTTGTAAGCTCCGTAAACAGCGATATGTTCTTTAGTAACAGGACGGAAAGCCTCACAGATTCTTTCGTAAGTTTCCTGAGAACCACATGTTCTAAGAACAGAGTTAGAGAAGTTAGCGTGCATACCTGAACCATTCCAGTCAGTATCTCCTAGAGGTTTTGGGTGATATTCGATATAGTAACCATATTTCTCAGTTAAACGATCTAGTAAGTAACGTGCTACCCAGATTTCATCTCCTGCTTTTTTAGCACCTTTAGCGAATAATTGGAATTCCCATTGTCCACAGGCAACTTCTTGGTTAATACCTTCAAAGTTGATTCCGGCAGCGATACATAAATCAGCATGCTCTTCAACTAATTTTCTTCCGTGTGTGTTTTTTCCACCTACTGAACAGTAGTACATCCCTTGTGGAGCAGGGTATCCTCCAACTGGGAAACCAAGTGGAAGCTGAGTTTTAGTATCCATAATGAAATACTCTTGTTCGAAACCAAACCAGAAATCATCATCTTCATCATCAATTGTGGCTCTACCGTTAGAAGGGTGTGGTGTTCCGTCAGCATACATAACTTCTGACATTACTAAATATCCATTGATACGAGTTGGATCTGGATAAATTGCAACAGGAACTAAAAGACAATCAGAAGATCCTCCTTCAGCTTGTTTAGTTGATGAACCATCAAATGACCAGTTTCCAAGTTCTTCTAATGTTC
The DNA here is from genome assembly GCF_038290035.1 of Flavobacterium calami. Taxonomy (NCBI): domain Bacteria; kingdom Pseudomonadati; phylum Bacteroidota; class Flavobacteriia; order Flavobacteriales; family Flavobacteriaceae; genus Flavobacterium; species Flavobacterium calami. The sequence continues at coordinate 144,411 of NZ_JBBYHS010000007.1, read as the reverse complement.
CTTTGAAATTTTCGTGCTCTTCAACTTTAGTTTTACTTCTAAGATTTTGAGTTGGTTCATATCCATCTAACCAAATGTACTCTAACTTAATTTTAGCCATAATAATATAAATTAATTTTTTTTTGTTTTTTCGCTGGGTCAAATATAGATTTATTTTTTTAGCCGTAAAAATTAGGGGGTGTATTTTGTTTAGATAGATATAATTTTTTACATAAGCGCAATTTACGAAGGGGTATATTTAAAAAATAGCAATTTTTTAATGTTTTAAAAATAAATTCGTAATAAACATGTGGGTTTTTTGAATTTATTTCTGCTTCAATTATGAAAAATTGTTGGTTTCCTTAGTAATATTCGTATGTTTTGTTATATTTTTTTAAAACTATTTCGAAATTCTTTAAAAAATGAAACTTTTATTGAAATAATCCTTTTCAAAATTCTGGGAGTTATGCCTAAAAAAGGCTTTTTTATTCTTTATATTTGTTCCTCTTTATTTTAATCCAAACTATTAAGAATTTTAAAATTATATACATGGCAACATTACGTTTTCAGGCCTTGCAGGAAGCTTCATCAAGAAAGCCTGTGAATTTTGAGGAAATTGACAGAAAATCAACCATTTTTGGGGCAAATGTTTTTAATGAGAAAGCAATGAAGCAATATTTGACTTCGGATGCTTTGAAAGGGGTAAGGGATGCTATTCAGCACGGTACAAAAATAGACAGAAAACTGGCAGATTATATTGCTATGGGAATGAAAGAATGGGCTTTGGCAAAAGGTGTTACGCATTATACACACTGGTTTCAGCCGCTTACAGGAACTACAGCAGAAAAACACGATGCTTTTTTTGATATATCGTACGATGGCAGTGATCCTGTAGAAAAATTTGGAGGAGCACAATTGGTTCAGCAGGAGCCGGATGCGTCAAGTTTTCCGAATGGCGGAATCCGAAATACATTTGAAGCCAGAGGATATACAGCCTGGGATCCAACTTCTCCGGCATTCATATACGGAACAACATTATGTATTCCAACCGTTTTTATCGCATATACAGGTGAAGCTTTAGATAATAAAATTCCGTTACTGAGAGCTTTATCAGCTATGGATGAAGCGGCTACAGAAGTTTGCAGGTATTTTGATAAAAATGTCAAAAAAGTAACAGCTACTTTGGGCTGGGAGCAGGAATACTTTTTAATTGACAAAGCTTTGGCGAATTCCCGTCCTGATTTAATGATGACTGGAAGAACTTTATTAGGACATACCTCGGCAAAAGGGCAGCAGTTAGACGATCATTACTTCGGATCTATTCCAACACGTGCTCTTACTTATATGAGAGATTTAGAACAGGAATGTATGTTGTTGGGAATTCCGGTAAAAACGCGTCATAACGAAGTAGCGCCAAATCAGTTTGAGCTGGCTCCAATTTTTGAAGAAACCAATCTTGCTGTTGATCATAACTCTTTATTAATGGATGTGATGCAAAAAGTGGCAGAACGTCATGATTTTAAAGTATTATTTCATGAAAAGCCTTTTAAAGGTGTAAATGGTTCAGGAAAACACAATAACTGGTCACTGGCAACTGATACAGGGGTTAATTTATTGAGTCCGAGTAAAACACCAATGAGTAATTTACAGTTTTTAACGTTCTTTATTAATACCATAAAAGCAGTTAACGATTATGAAACTTTACTAAGAGCATCTATCGCAACAGCCAGTAATGATCACAGGTTAGGGGCAAATGAAGCGCCTCCGGCTATTATTTCGGTTTTTATCGGTGAACAGTTGACAAAAGTTTTGACTGAACTTGAAAGTGTAACCACAGGAAAATTATCTCCTGAAGAAAAAACCGATTTAAAACTGAACGTAGTTGGTAAAATTCCAGATGTTCTTTTGGATAATACCGATAGAAACAGGACTTCACCTTTTGCTTTTACAGGAAATAAATTCGAGTTCAGGGCTGTTGGTTCTAATTCAAACTGTTCGAATGCAATGACAACTTTGAATGCTATTGTAGCGAAACAATTAAAGGATTTTAAAATTGAAGTTGATAATTTGATTGATACCAAAGGATTGAAAAAAGACGAAGCTATCTTCAATGTTTTGAGAGAATACATAAAAGAGTCCAAAAAAATTCTTTTTGAGGGAGATGGTTACAGTGATGCATGGGAAAAGGAAGCAGCCAAAAGAGGTTTAAGCAACTTTAAAACTACTCCTGAAGCCATTAAAGCCAAAGTTTCTAAACAAGCTTTGGATTTATTTGCTGAATTAGGTATTTTAAATCATGTGGAAGCCGAAGCACGTTATGAAATCGAATTGGAGGAATACACCAAAAAAATTCAGATTGAAGGCAGGGTTTTAGGAGATATTGCCAGAAATCATGTGATTCCAACTGCAATTCGTTATCAAAATACTTTAATTGAAAACGTAAAAGGACTGAAAGAGATTTTTGGAAAAGAATTCGAAACGATTGCCAAAGAACAAATCATTCTGATTAAAGAAATTTCAGGTCATATAGAAGGTATCAATTCAAAAGTGGAGGCAATGACTAATGAAAGAAGAACTGCAAATCATTTAACAGATGCTCAAAAAATGGCTGAAGCATATTGCAATAAAGTAAAGCCTTATTTTGAAGACATTCGTAATCATTGTGATAAACTTGAATTACTGGTAGATGATGAAAGCTGGACGCTGACTAAATACAGGGAGCTTCTGCTTACTAAGTAAAAAAAATATTTCTAACGATTCAATGCCTTTCCAGTTTCTGGAGAGGCATTTTTTTTAAAGTTTAGAGGGTAACAATTGTAAGTATAATTTGATTTAGAGGAGTATTTACAACTTTATTAATCTCAAAATATTTTATCATGAAAATAATTATGGCAGGACTCGTTTTAATGTCCGGGTCTGTTTTTGCTCAAAAATATCAGGGCACATTAATCATAATTTCTCTAAAAACCGGGCTATCCATAGATTATTTGGATAGCCTGTTTTTTATAAGGCCATAAAATCATTATTTATAGTGATTTCTTCCGTTTTGGTAAAAATTAAATTTGCTTAGAATGCCTTTTAGACTCTTCAAGGCAGATTTTTTTCAATTTAAATCATTTTTATGAAAAATATTTTACTCGTTTTAAGCCTTCTTTTTAGTGTCTGTAATTATGGACAACTAGCTATGTCTGAAGATTTACAAAGTAATGTAAATGAAACAGAAGATTTAATTTTTAAAGAAGCAGTTTTACATCAAAATAAAGCCAATGGTCTGAGTATTAAAAATGCAGTTCTGGACAAGGTTTCTGTTTATGATGTCTTGGGTAAACTTCAAAAGACAATTGTAGTTTTAACCAATAAAGAAAACCATATAATCGATTTGTCGCAATTCTCACAAGGGGTTTATTTTGTTGTTTTAGAAAAGGATAATAAAACAGCCAGACGAAAAATTGTCCTTAATTAGACTGGTAACAAAAATGGATATATCAGTCAGCTCAATAAGTTTAAAAGAAAAATTTAAAGATATTCATCATGTTGAGATTGTCGGGGTTAGCGATTCGGGTAATGCTCTTTTTGTTTTATTAAATATTTGGAATACTGAAGAGTATAAGTCTTTATTTCAACAGATTTTTGTATTTGATAAACATAATTTGAAGATTAGAGATAGGTATAAAATTTCGAAAAACTTAAAATGGAACTGTATTCACGGCCTGAATGAGAATACTTACTTGATGGGAAGTAATTTTTCAGGTTTGTATTCGGGTGCTGCATTAGTTTTGTTTAAGGGAAATACAATTTTAACTTCTCAACTGTTTGAAAAAGGATATGCAACAGAAATACATACGATACAAAAAGGTAAAGATGAGTCGTTTTTAGTGAGCGGAAACTGGTATCAATGTGTTATGTGTGGGAGCCATGATGATTATGTACCTGTGCAATGGCAAAGCAAAGTAATGATAGAGGATTCGGGTTTTATTGCTGAGGATATAGATCAGGTCAACCCAAAAAAGATTAAGTTACACATCCCTGATTCTAATCCTGAAAGTTATTATGTACTTGAAGATTATGGAATTTCAAAATATAATGTTGATGGAACCTTAATCTGGAATCAGAGTCTTGGATATTTAGGATCCGAAAATTTAAAGCCAATTTATAAAATGGCACCGTTTTTTAAAATCCAAAAAGATAAAACCATTCAGGACGGCGTATGGTTTTCTGGGGCAGATGATAACAATTCAGGCAGAAGTTTGTCGGAGCCGTTGTTTGGAAGGATAACAGCAGGCGGAACCATCTTGTCTTTTAATAAATTACTTCAGAATTTCTCTCATATTTATAAAATTCATACTCTGATTCCGGGCAATGATAATAACTGTCTGTTAATCGGAGAAACTCTGGGCATAGGACAGGGAACCGGTATATTCATTCTTTATAATCATTTTTCTGAAGGAGTCTGGCAGCAAAGTATAAAGTATCTCAATTTTGGTAAATCCGGATTAGAATTAATGATTCATGATGCACCGGAATTTCATAACCGCTATTTGCAGATTAAAGAAATATTTCCACAAAGTAAAAACCTTGAAGATTTAAATGAAATTATCATTACCGGGAATGCAGATCATCTCCGAGACAGAAATAATGGTTATATATGGTCTGTCAGAATAAACAATGTTTTTAATACCGGTACCAAATGAAGAACCTAATCTTACTTGATTTGGTCGAAAAATTATATTTGGATCATATAGATAATTTTGATTTTGTAAAAATTATTGACTGAAAAGTAAAAAAAGAATGTATCTAGCAATTCCCCAAAATAAATGATGAATAATTACAGGTCTTACAAAGAAACAGACGAAGTTTATATTAGTGCAGAGTTTGGCTTTCCAATAGCGCTGATATTAATAACTTCCTTTATTACTTATGGGTTGCTTTATTTTTTTGGTGTCATTACCGCAGTTCTGGCAAATGTGTTTATTTCATGGGTTTGTTACTTTTTTGTTTATTATTATGGCAAATCAGATACGAGTATAACTTTTGATTTTTTAAAAGGCGTCGTAATCATTCTTCTGGTATTGTTATTTGTTGATTACGGTGTTTATTCATTGGTTGTGTATCAAAAAACAGGAATCTTCAACAAGCTTTATTTTCAGATTTGGCTTGGAATATTGTTTGGGCCTCCTATTCTGTATTATGCTTTTCAATATATTCGTTATTATGTTGAATTACAGTATATGGCGAATAATTATCTCAAGGTATTGTTAATCGTAAATCATGACAGGGAATTGCTTTCGTACATTGATGTGATTCAGTTTGTAAACACATCCAGACATACAATTTCTGACATAAAATTAAAACAGCCTCCTTGTTTTTATTCAGAAAAAGAACTGAGCGAAATGAATCAAAGAGTTCGAAGGAATTACCTCGCAGGAAGTGTTTTTAGTGAAAGAGTTCACATGCCTTTTGATGCTAATTTTCTATATATGTCCTGGTATTCTGTTATTGAAGATAAATATTACGATATCGAAATACCTTTTCCCTTTGAGAGACTTATAATTGAAAAAGAGAAATACCCTACAGATGTTCCGAAAATTTTGAGAGGTAAAAAAACTAAAACGATGAATCTGCATATTCATACCAATGGAGGAATCCGTCTTTTTAATGAAGATTTGGTTTTAATTGATCTTCCTTTCAGTACTCCAAAAAATGTTACAGAAGATTTTAAAAAACAAAAAGCTTCGCAACAGCGACAATCTCATGAATATTATAGTAACCCTGAAGTATTTTCAGAGATAATAAAAAAAAATAGAAATTCCGGCGGAATTGAAGAACGTTTTTTAATTCAGCAAAAACAGTTTTGCTGGAGTATAAGTATTTCGGGACTCAAAGGGAATAATTATATGGAGGTTTTTGATGTTGCTTTCAAAAATTGGAAAACAGAATTTACAGAAATAGAAATTCCGCAAATAAATTTTCTGCCCCAAAAGCTTAAAATTGTTTACAGAGGTTATCATTTATATCCCTGGCTCACATTACATATCAATACTCAAAAAATGTATCACAGCATACAAAAACTAACTGAAGGTAATACGGAACTTCCTGTTTTGTTTGATGTTGTTTTTGAAAATTCTTCGGAAACAGATTTGAAATTCAGAATCGTTGCGGGCGAAAAATCTTTGGTATTTGACGATTGTGAAATCGAAATGGATAAAGACCATAAGCAAAGCATGGATGACCATTTGCAGGATCTGAATGAAGATCAACAAAAAAGAGGGTTGTATAAAGAGGGATGGGACTTGGTATTTGACAAAAAGTACGATCTGGCGCAGGAAAAATGCAACACCATTAAAACGATAGATCCAGGGTATGGTTTTGCTTATTTTCTGGAAGCAAGAATATTGTGGTATAAAGAAGGATTTGAAGCTTGTTTGTCTAAAAAAGATTATTTTATTGCTAAAACCCAACATGAACCGGCAGCATTGGCACACATGTACAACAATTACGGTTGTTTGTACGACCAGGAATCACGTTATGATGAATCCTTGTCTTATTTTGAAAAGGCGATTTTGAGTAATCCAAAAGAAGGTATGTATGTCTGCAATCTTGCCGAAATATATTGTAAACTCAATAATCCTAAAAAAGCATTGCAAACAGCAGAAAAATCTAAAGAATTAGGACATGAATCTTCAACTTTAAATGCCATTTTAGAAAGTAAAGGCAAGCGCTATGTCTAATAAAATCACTACAAATAGTGATGTCTGGAAAAATCAATAACAATAAATTTGATTTCAAATATAAAACATCATGAGGTCAGAAATTGCTTTTAAAACTACAATATATGTTAAGAATATCTCTAACTATAGAATCACCACCTGATTAAATAGTTGTTATGAAAAGATATAAGATGTATAAAAAGGCTGAGCCTGTCAGTGTGAATTTTGAGGAATTACTAAGTAGTATTGTTTTACCCTTGGTAGTAGCTTCTTATGTTGCTTATCCGGTGATTTATTTTTTTGGAGCTACGGCGACAGTATTTTTTAATAGTATCCTTGCTTTGCTGGCTGTTCGTTTTTACAAAGGACTGAAGAAATTCATTCCCATTCTAAATCTAAATGGCGAAGATGCGGGTTTTAAATCGTTTTGTTATCCAATACTTTCATTTTTGCTCGTATTAGCTATTTTATCTATTGCCGATTTTGGTTTTTATTTATTGGTTTTGTATCAGAAAAAAAACGAATTCAGTCTTTTCCTCTTTTGCTCCTGGCTGCTGATTTTGTTTGGGTTACCACTGCTGTATTATATTTTCAAATCAGGTCAGTATTATTACCAGAAGAAGCAGCAGGATCTGGAGTTTATGAAGATTATTCTGGCTATTAATCATGATCTGGATCTTTTTCTGGCTATAGATAATATTCAGTTTATAAATACAGTAAAAAGAAATTCTTCAGATATCAAAATTAAAAATAACATACGCTATTATTCTCAAAAAGAGTTCATTAGTGCCAAAACCAAAAACAGGCAGTATTATGCCAGTAAAGAAGGTTTTAGGGAGCTAGTTCAGATTCCTTTAAATACAGACACCGTTTTAATATCGTGGTTTTCGTATGTTGAAAACAAATATTATTCTATCGAAATTCCCTTTTCTTTCGAGGAATTGATTATTGAGTCTGAAAAATCCCCAACAGAAAAATTCAAAGTATTCCGAAAGCAAACCAGAATCTTATACCTGCATTTGTATCTCAATGGAGGGGCGAGGTTTTTTTATAAAGATAAAATACTGATAGATAGTCCTGTCAATACGGAAAGGCTTATTAGTGAAGAGGACAAAAAAATGAAATTCGGAATGATATATTAAAATAGCTAAATGGTTAAATAAAAATTCTAACCTCGTTTATTGTTTAAAAAAGCAGGATTTAAAAGTAGGGTATTTTACTATTAAAACTGTTAAGATAAAGACCAGGTTCATTTAGAAGCTAATTTTAATTATTCTCCCAATTATAGTTATGCATTTTAGATGAATTTAAAATACTAATACTAACTAATGAGCATCGTACAAAATTATCGTTTGAAATATTACGACTGCTGACAAAACCAAAACAATATGAAATATTCAAAACACATTTTACTTGCATTAGCAATTATTTGTAATAGCTGTGCTAATGATGATACAGAAATTACCAACAAAGAGCCTACCGTAAAAGATATTTATATCAGCGGATATGTATATGAATTTGGAGATAACAAGGCTAAGTACTGGAAAAACGGTACAGAAGTACCTCTCACCGATGGCACAAAAAGATCTGTGGCTCATGCTATAACTGTAGTAGGTAATGATGTTTATGTAGCTGGATATGAATATAATGAAATTGGGAATAGCGTTGCCAAATATTGGAAAAATGGTGTCGCAATCTCACTATCAGATGATAAAAATATGGCTGAAGCAACTGCTATAACAGTTGTAGAAAATGATGTATATGTAGCTGGATACGAAACAAATAATAGCTACAATAATATTGTTAAATACTGGAAAAATGGTATCGCAACTTCAGTGTCCAAAACTTTTGGAAGACACTTTGACCTAAGAGTAGTAGGAAATGATATATACATAGCAGGTAAGGGAGAAAGTGGGCCTGCATACTGGAAAAATGGTATCGAGACTACACTATCTAATAATTATGGAGAGGCAACAGCAATAACGGTAGTCGGCAATGATGTGTATGCAGTGGGATATGAATTTAAGAATCACAAAAGTGTAGCGATGTACTGGAAAAACGGCACAGCCACACAACTGTCTGACGATTCAAAAGAGGCTGTTGCTAATGCTTTAGCAGTAAATGGCAGCGATGTATATGTAGCAGGACATGAAATCAATAAATCAGGATATGGTGCCAAATATTGGAAAAATGGAGTAGGTATTTCACTCAGTGCTACTTCTGAAAGTACATTGACAAGTGCTATTTCTGTAGTTGGAAATAAAGTTTTTGTTTCAGGTACTCAATTCATTATAACCCCAGAGAGATCTTCGCAAACTATTTTTAAATATTGGGAAAATGGTATTCCCACAGTTGCGGCTACTGTATTTCTTGGATTTACAACAGGAATAGTCGTTACTACAAAATAATCTGATTGTCACATACATATAAATTGAAAGAACTGATTGTCGATTAGGAATAATCAAACTTCATAGTTATTCTATCAATCTACCAATCCGTTTTCTACTGCATATTTTACGAGACCGGCTGTATTTTTAGCATTTAGTTTTGATAGTAAATTGCGTCGGTGTGTGTTAACCGTATTTAAACTGATAAAAGTTTTTTCGGCAATTTCTGCGGTATTGAATTCCTGGGCAATTAAGACCAGGATTTCTTTTTCGCGAGAACTTAATTCAGTTAAATTTGAAATTTGCCTTTCTATTTTTAGACTATTGTTCTGATATTGTTCCTCAACTTCCCTAGAAAAATAGTTTCTGCCTTCGGCAACACTGTAAATGGCTTCTAGTAATTCTGCTTTTTCGGCATTTTTCAACAAATATCCGTTAACTCCAATTCGGATAAGTCTCGAAATTATTTTTGCATTGCTGTGTGTGCTGACAATTATAATTTTAATAGAAGGATATTCTTTTTTTAATAATTTGCTCAATTCAATTCCATCCATTTCAGGCATGCTGATATCCAGAATCACTATGTCTGCTTTTTGAATTTTCAAAATATTCAAAACTTCAATACCGTTTACAGCCTTTCCAATTATTTTTATTCCGGATTCATTTTCAATAAGTGAAACAATTCCCTGAAGAAACATGGTGTGGTCATCCGCAATAATAAGTTTTAATTTTTCCATCTAATCAGATATAATTTGGTTATAATTTAGTGAGGTTATCAAGTTGTTTTTTTACATTAATACCTTTGTTATTTTGATTTTTTAGGGTCGAAGATAAAAGAGGAATTTCAATATTTACAATTGTGCCTCTTTTAAGTTTAGAATCCAATAAAAAAGAACCGTTTAATTCGGCTATCCGGCTCTCTAAATTTATAAAACCAATACCGGGTTTGTAATTTTCTGTATTAAATCCAATGCCATTATCTTCAAACAAAATATTCAGCACATTTTCTATATAATTAAGCTGCAAATCAATTTTTGAAGCTTTTGCATGTTTTATGGTATTGGTTAAAAGTTCCTGTATTATTTTGAAAATTTCAATCTGGATTTCATCATTCAGAGCGTCAATTTCTTTTTTTGGGTATACTGTAAAAACGGTTTTAATAGTACTGGCTTCATCAATATTTTTTAAATACGATTCTAAAACTTCACAAAATTTATGATGTGTAAATTTCTTCGGAATCAAAGTGTGAGATAAGTTTCTTACATGATCGTAAGTTTCGTCTAATAATGTAATAAGGGTTTTAATTTTTGGAGAACCGGAAATTATTAAATGATTCAGCTGAAGTTTTATTGCAGCCAGATTTCCGCCAATGCTGTCGTGCAGTTCCTGGGCAATACGCTGTCTTTCCTTATCCTGAGCACTCACAGAAGCTTTGATTAATTTTAATTCCTGATCTTTTAAAAGAGTATTGATATTCTGTTTACTAATTTCGGCCTGCTGTATATTTAGCAAACGTTGTGTTTTTAATCGTTTGTAATACTGAAGCAATAATCCGATAACTGGAATCAATACAATAAGAAATCCGAAAATAGTCAATAACTTGGTCTCTTTTTGCTGTTTGATTTCCAATAATTTCAGCTGTTGATCTTTTTTAAGCAGGGATATTTCGCTGAGTTTTTTTTGAGATGAATTTTGAAAGAATAAAATAGTGTTTTCAGTTATCTTCTGAGAAATTTGCTCCTGAAGGTTTAGGTTTTCAATAGCTTCTTCCTGTTTTTCCAGTTTTAATTTCTTGGTGGTATTGTCGAGCTGCAAAAAGCGTATTTCTTTTTCCTTTTGGGCTGTTCTGTATTTGATTTCCAGTTCATTAATCTCCTTTGTTTTCTGAATTTTATTGACCGAATCTTTAACAGCAGTATATTTTGTCAGATAATTAAAAGCACTTTTGTAATCGTTTTCTAAAACTGCAATTTTTTTGAGCTGTTCATAAAAGTAAACCTGGTTATCCAAATAACCCAAATTGACAGCTTTTTGAAGTGCATCCGAAAAAATATCTTTGGCATCATTGTATTTTTTTAAACCGATATAAGTGTCACCAATATTACCTCGTGCTACCAGTGCAATTTGATTCAGTTCGTTTTTATCAGCAACGAGTACCGCTTCATTATACATTTTGATGGCTTCATTTGGCTTCTGCTGCAATTGATAATTAGTTCCAAGACTAAGTGCAATTACAGCTCTTGCTTGTTGATTATTTGCTTTTTCACTAAGTTGTTTTCCAAGGCTGTAATAATAATTTCCTTTTTCAAAATCATTTGCATCAGAATAAATATCTCCCAAATTAATATAACTGCCTAAAGATATTTCCTCATCTTTTTTATATTCTAAACACTCTTTGTACGATTTTATAGCATTAGTATTATCACCCAAAGTCTTGTAAATACTGGCAAGACCATGTAGATGGGTAAAGTATAGGTTTGTTTCTTTGTATTTTTGAGATGCCTGCAGACCTTTTAAGTGCCATTTTTTGCTTACTTCAAACAAGCCTTTTTTCTTGTAATTTATTCCCATAAGATTATAGCCTAAAGAATAAAGTCTGTTTTTTAAGGAGTCGTTGGTTAATTTGGTATTGTATTTTAAGGCCTCGTTCGTGTAGTAGATAGACGAATCTAAAATTGCTCTTTTGTTGTAGTAGTAAGCTTGTAATAAAGTAAGACTGGCAATATTAGAAGGGTATTTTGCTTTTTTTATAAATGATTTTGTATTTTTAATAGCTTTTTTTTCATCTCCTTTATTGTACATATTGTAGAGAGCTGTAACTTTTTTCTTTTCTTCAGCTTCCGGTGAGTTTTTAATAGCAGGTAATATTTTTTTATTGTTATTTTCAATTTGAGAATACAAACTGATTGATAACATAAAAAAAAGAAATCCAAAGAAACTTTTTAAATTAATAACCATGCTGTTAATTGGTGAGATTTAAAATTTATAATATTGTAAATCTGATGTTTATGTGTTTTTTGTAAATTTTTTAGAGCGATTAAAATTAACATAAATAGATTTTAAATCATCTATTTAATCTAAAAAAAATCAACAAATTAGTTAAATAAAAGATTTCTTAAAAGGGTTAAAAAAGGGATACTTCAGATTAAAATTATATTATTCTGATGATAAATTCTATAAAAAGTAAAATGATAAATTGCTCTACATTTAGTTAATTAAAAAATACAAAATCATGAAAAAACACTTATTTATAGCAACTGTCACATTCTCTCTGATTTACGCTTGTGCCACAAATCCTGTTACAGGAAAAAAAGACCTGAATTTTGTTTCGAATAGCGAATTATTTCCTTCGTCTTTTCAGCAGTATGATACTTTTCTTAAAGAAAACAAAGTGATTTCTGGAACTGCAGACGCAAGAAGAGTAGAACTCGTAGGTGCAAAAATTAAAGCAGCTGCCGAAAAATACCTGACTTATTTAGGGCAAACGCAATATCTGAAAGATTACCGTTGGGAATATAAATTAGTAGAAAACAAAGAGGTAAATGCATGGTGCCTGCCTGGAGGTAAAATCGTAGTTTATTCAGGTATTTTACCCATTACACAGGACGAATCTGGTCTGGCAACTGTTATGGGACATGAAGTTTCGCATGCTTTGGCAAATCATGGAGCCCAAAGAATGAGTGCCGCGCAATTACAGCAATTAGGTGCTGTTGGAGTAGCAGTGGCTACGGGAAGTCAAAGTGCAGAAAATCAGGCCATGTGGCAAAAATATTATGGTTTAGGATCTGAAGTAGGTGTAATGCTGCCTTTTAGCAGAAACCACGAAAGCGAAGCGGATAAAATCGGTTTGACTCTTATGGCAATAGCCGGTTACAATCCGGAGGATTCAATTGCTTTTTGGAGCAGAATGTCTGCTAAGTCCGGAGGTTCCGGAACTCCGGAATTTTTAAGTACACACCCTTCTGACGCAACCAGAATTGCTAATTTGAAATCATTAATTCCGCAGGCAAGGGAAACAGCTGCTAAAGTTGGAATTATTAGAATTTAAACGAAAGAATTCCTTGAGGCACTGCTTCGGGGGAATTTACCTAAAAGATGAATTCTTCATTTGTCAAACTAGGAACAGGAATTTCGAAACTGTCAATTAATATTTTATTATGAATATAGTTTTCGAAAGCTAAGTTTTTGTCAAATGAAAATACAAACTTATTGGGTTTATCGCTTGGTATTTTTTGCAAATATTTTTGTAAATCAGATTTGTCTACTGAAATTCCATTGACAAGGACTAAATTACTTTTTGTGAAGTGTATCCTCACGCCAAATTTTGGCTCTCCTGTTTTATAATACACTTTTGTGAAAGGTAAAAAGGCTAAATTCTTTCCGATAGAATCGGCATAAGAATAATAATTTTCGGCTTTTTCGTTTTTGTGAGCACTGTCTCCACGTTTTTTCTTCTGTAGTTTTATAACTTCAGGAATTACTAATTTTAAAGGGAGGCGTTTGTCAATATGGAAAATCCAGTTGGTCGAAATAATACTGTTTTTTCGGTTTACATCTGCTAAAGTATCTTTTCCTTCAATTTTAAAGAAAATATAAATTGGCGAATGATCCTGTACATCTTTTACGATTGAAACATTCGATTTTGGCAATAAAACGTCTTTTTTTTCTTCACATGAAAAAAGAAGAAAAGTAAAAAGTATAATAATGTATTTCATAAAAATTAATTCATTTTATTAAACAACGTAACAGACTCCACAGCTTCTTTCACATCATGAACCCTAAGAATTTTGGCTCCTTTTGTCAAAGCAATTGTATTCAGAAAAGTCGTTCCGTTCAAGGCTTCTTGCGGAGTGATATCAAGCGTTTTATAAATCATTGATTTTCTCGAAATCCCAACCAAAACAGGTAATTCAAGCAAATTAAAAAGTTCCATTTTCTGCATTACTTCATAATTCTGATCGGTTGTTTTAGCAAACCCAAAACCAGGATCCAAAATCAAATCATTGATTCCTAAACTTCGGGCTTTTTGTACTTTTTCAGAAAAATAGAAAAGCATTTCCTTTACAATGTCATCATATTGGGTCAGGCTTTGCATTGTCTGCGGATTTCCGCGCATGTGCATCATAATATACGGAACGTTGTAATGTGCAATAACATCAAACATTTTTTCGTCTAATTCTCCCGCTGCAATATCATTTATTATTGCTGCACCGCTTTCTATACTGGCTTTCGCAACTTCAGCCCTGAAGGTATCGATTGATAATAAAGTATGTGGAAAGTGTTTTAAAATCAATTCAATTGCAGGTACAATTCGATCGATTTCTTCCTGTTCAGATACAAATTCGGCACTTGGCTTGCTGGAATACGCTCCAATATCTATAAACGTTGCACCTTCAGAAAGCATTTTATCTACTTGTGCAACAATCTCGATTTCGTTTTTGTATTTTCCGCCGTCAAAGAAAGAATTTGGAGTAACATTCAGTATTCCCATTACTTTTGGAATCGACAAATCTAGAAGTTCTCCTTTGCAATTAATTGTCATTTTTTTCTTTTTTGTTTTGTTTCATGTTTCAAGTTGATATTGATTGCGTAAATTCCAGAACTTAAAACTTCTAATCTGAAACTTGAAACATTTAATATTGTTTTCAAGTTAATCTCATTAACAACTTGTTTAGAAAAACTTGAAACCTGAAACTTGAAACTCTTTAATTTTTCCCTATTTTTGAAGAAATTTTAGCAAATATACAGCAATAAATGAAGAATACTTCCTTAGAATTTGATAATGTAATTACGGTTTGCCGCAATTTATTTATCAATAAAATGAAAGATTACGGCAGCGCCTGGCGTATTTTAAGACTGCCATCACTGACAGATCAGATATTTATAAAAGCACAAAGAATCAGGAGTTTACAGGAAAATGAAATCCGAAAAATTGATGAAGATGAAAAAGGAGAATTCATCGGAATTATCAATTATTCGATAATGGCTTTAATTCAGTTGGAGCTTGGAGTTGTAGATCAGCCGGATTTGGACATTGAAAAAGCAACCGAATTATACGATGCTAAAGTTAAACTTACTAAAGATTTAATGGAAGCAAAAAACCATGATTACGGTGAGGCATGGCGTGATATGCGCGTGAGTTCATTAACCGATTTGATTCTTCAGAAACTACTACGCGTAAAACAAATTGAAGATAATAAAGGAGCAACCTTGGTTTCTGAAGGAATTGATGCTAATTACCAGGACATGATTAATTATGCGGTTTTTGCTTTAATTCTAAATCCTATCAATAAATAAAATTCCAAAATCCAATGTTAACCTGGAATTTGATATTTGAAAATTCAACCCCAATTCTATTATTATTATTATTATTATTATTATTATTATTATGAAAAACATCATTACCCAATTTTCCCGAATATTTGTCGGTGTACTTTTTATAATTTCCGGACTGATTAAACTAAATGACCCGGTTGGTTTCTCTTATAAATTAGCAGAATATTTTAGTGAGCCGGTTTTTAATATGCCATTTTTGGAGCCTTTTGCTTTAGGATTGGCAATCTTTTTAGTGATTTTAGAAGTGGTTTTGGGAGTAATGCTATTGGTTGGATACAAAACAAAAACAACAATATGGAGTTTATTGCTTCTGATCGTTTTCTTTACTTTCCTTACCTTTTATTCTGCTTATTTTGATGTAGTTAAAGATTGTGGCTGTTTTGGAGATGCTTTGCATTTAACTCCATGGGAATCATTTACAAAAGATGTTGTTTTACTATTTTTTATTCTGATTTTATTCTTTAATCAAAAATTGATAAAACCTTTGTTTGCAACTCAGAAAACTAATTTTGCAGTGTATGTAAGTGTCGTTTTATGTGCTTTTATGGCTGTTTGGGTTTTAAATCATAATCCGATAAAAGATTTTCGTCCTTATAAAGTAGGAACTAATATCGAAAAAGCCATGGAGATCCCTGAAGGTGCACCTAAATCAGTTGTAGAAATGATTTTTATTTACAAAGTAAATGGAGTTGATAAAGAATTTACAGAAAAAGACTTAATGAATATTCCTGAAGGAGCAATATTTGTTGATAGAAAAGATAAGGTAATTACGGAAGGTTATATGCCGCCAATTCATGATTTTACTATGACAAAAGACGATTCTGATTACAAGGAAGAATTATTAAAAGAACCAAAACTATTGATTTTTGTAACTTACGATTTGACTTTATCAAGTCCTGATGGCTTAAAAAAGTTAGAAAAATTAAATCAGGAAGCTAAAGCAAAAGGGTATAAAGTGATAGGAATGACAGCTTCAGGAGCTGATGTGATTGAAAAAACCAAAAAAGAATATGGCTTAAATGTGGATTTTTATTTCTGTGATGCCACAGCTTTAAAAACAGTGGAAAGGGCTAACCCGAGTATCGTCGTTGTGCAAAATGGTACAATTGTTCAAAAAGTGCATTATAATGATATTCAGGATTTAAGGCTTTAAAAACGGGCCTAAATACCTTCTGAATTAACAAAATCCGGGTTCCAAATTGTGATGTTGAAATTAACAGTTTTGGAGCCCGGATTTTTTCAATTTGTAAATTTCTTTTTTGTATTTTTGCTTTAGAATACAAAAAAATAATTTAACAGAAATTATATTTAAAAAATTAAATGTTTCAGAATTATAATTTTATCATCGTAATTACGTTATAATGCAGATTAAGCTCTTAACAAACATGTTGAAAAAATTTGTTCTGTTTTTTTTGTTTTCATTTTCAGCTGTTTCTTTCGGTCAAATAGGAGGGCGGTATGCATATCAGTTTTTAAATCTGACCACTTCGCCGAGACAGGCTGCTTTAGGAGGAAAGTCAATTACGATTTATGATGAAGATGTTAATCAGGTTATGTTTAATCCGGCAACATTAAACGCAGATATGGACAATCACTTGGCAATGAATTACGGTAATTACTATGGTGAGGCTTCTTACGGAACAGCTTCTTATGCCTATACTTACGACAGACATTTGCAGACATTTTACGCCGGAATAAGCTATATAAATTACGGTACATTTGAAGGATATGACGAAAACGGTCAGGCAACTTCAGATTTTACAGGGAGTGAAGGTGCTCTTTCTTTAGGTTATGCCTACAATATTCCATATACAGATATATTTATAGGTGCAAACGCAAAATTAATAACCTCTTCTTTAGAAACTTATAATTCTGTTGGAGGTGCATTAGATTTCGGTTTTTTATATATTGATGAAAGAAATGATGTTAACTGGGCATTGGCAATACGAAATGTAGGAACTCAGTTTACTACTTATTCGGGGATAAAAGAAAAATTACCACTTGAAATTATCGCTGGTGTTTCGCAGGAACTGGAACATGTTCCTATCAGATGGCATCTTTCTTTAGAGAATTTGCAGCAATGGAATATCTCTTTTTCGAATCCGGTTAGAGGTCAGGGAAATTTAGACGGATCAACAGAAGAAGATAAAGTTTCTTTTGTAAATAACGCATTGAGACATGTGATTTTTGGTGTAGAGCTTTTTCCTAAAAAAGCCTTCAATATCAGATTAGGATATAATTTTCGAAGAGCTGAAGAATTAAGAATAGAAGAACAGCGTAATTTTTCAGGTGTTTCATTAGGTTTCGGATTAAAAATGAACAGGTTAAAATTTAACTATTCATATTCTAAATATACATTAGCAGCAAATACGAGTCTTTTTGGTTTAAATATTAATCTTCAATAATTGATTTAAATGAAAATATTTAATTTTATTTTAGTTTTAATTATATCAGCAGCTTTTATCAGCTCAAAGCCTTATTTTAAAGATGAGCCTAAAAGTCTTGAAATTGAAAGAATCAATCTTAGAATTGAAGAAATAAAACCAATGCTGAATGCAGGTTCAAAATACAATTCCAAAATTGCTTTTTTTATCGATATGAGAATTCCATCAGGTAAAAATCGTTTTTTTGTGTACGATTTGCAGAATAATAAAATCATTGATCAGGGACTTGTAGCCCATGGATGTGGCTCAGAAACAGGAATAAAAGGTAGTTTGAAATTTAGTAATGTACCGAATTCAAACTGTACTTCGTTAGGAAGATATTCTATCGGTAATAATTATGTTGGAATGTTTGGAAAAGCATATCGATTATTTGGGTTAGATGAAACTAACAATAATGCATTTAAAAGAGCTATTGTTTTACATCATTATTCAGCTGTTCCATACGAAGAACAAGACCATTACATCAGCCGCAGTCAGGGATGTCCTATGGTGAACGAACAATTTTTTAAAAGAATTGAAAAAATAATAGATGCTTCCAAATCAAATATTCTTTTGGATATCTATTATTAAAAATTTATACTTCCTTAATTTAATACTACTAATTTGAAAAATATTACCATTGCTATAGATGGCTTTTCATCAACCGGAAAAAGCACTTTAGCAAAACAGCTGGCCAAAGAACTTGCCTACGTATATGTTGATACGGGTGCAATGTACAGGGCAGTTGCTTTTTATGCAATGAAAAATAGTTTTATTAAAGCCGATTTTTTTGATAAAAAAGCTTTGATAGATTCACTTCCGAAAATTCAATTAGAATTTAAATTTAATTCAGATTTAGGCTTTGCAGAAATGTACCTGAATGGAGAAAATGTGGAAAAACAAATTCGTACCATTGAAGTTTCCAGTTTTGTTAGCAAAGTTGCAGAAGTTTCTGAAGTTCGTTCGAAATTAGTAGAACAACAGCAGGAAATGGGAACAAATAAAGCGATTGTAATGGATGGTAGAGATATTGGAACAGTGGTTTTTCCAATGGCCGAACTTAAAATTTTTATGACTGCGAGCGCAGAAACACGTGCGCAAAGACGTTTTGACGAATTACAGCAAAAAGGCGACAATGTATCTTATGATGAAGTTTTAAAAAATGTAATCGAAAGAGATCATATAGACACACATCGTGAGGATTCTCCTTTGGTAATTGCTGAAGATGCTATCGAAATCGATAATTCCTATTTAAATAAAGAAGAGCAATTTGCCGCTGTTTTAGAATTGGTAAATGAGGTTGTTAAAACTGTTTAATTCTTTGTAGATTTCATTTTAAGTAGTAGTTTTACCGCTTCATTTATTTAAAGACAATTCATCAGTATGGGAATTAAAAACAGATTAATTGTAATGAGTTTTCTTCAATTTTTTGTTTGGGGAGCCTGGCTAATTACTATTGGGAATTATTGGTTTGGAACTAAAAATTGGGAAGGAACTCAGTTTGGATTGGTTTTTGGTACAATGGGAATCGCTTCTTTATTTATGCCAACTCTGACTGGTATTATTGCCGACAGATGGGTAAATGCTGAAAAACTATATGGAGTTTTACATATTTTGTATGCCGGAGTTTTATTTGGAATAACTCAGGTTACAACCCCTGAAAATTTTATTTATGTAATGTTGGCTGCTATGTGCTGTTATATGCCAACAATTGCCCTGAGTAATTCTATTTCTTACACTTCATTAAAGCTAAACAATAAAAATGTTGTAAAAGATTTTCCGCCTATTAGGGTTTGGGGAACGGTTGGTTTCATTGCTGCTATGTGGATTACAAATTTAACAGGCAGTAAATCAACAGAGTACCAGTTTTATATTGCCGGAGTTGGTGCTTTGATTTTAGGTTTTTATTCTTTTACATTGCCAAAATGTGAACCGCAACGATTGACAAAAGAAGATGCTTCATGGGTTGAAACTTTAGGACTGGAAGCTTTTAAATTGTTTGGAAATTACAAAATGGCATTGTTTTTTATCTTCTCTATGTTTCTTGGTGGTGCTTTGCAATTAACGAATGCTTATGGAGATGTTTTTTTGGATGAATTTAAACACTTTCCTAAATATGCCGACTCGTTCGTAATAAAATATTCTACCATTATTATGTCAATTTCTCAGGTTTCTGAAACTTTGTTTATTTTGGCAATTCCATTTTTTCTAAGACGTTTCGGAATCAAGCAGGTAATGTTAATTAGTATGCTCGCATGGGTTTTACGTTTTGGATTATTTGCTTTTGGTGATCCTGTTACAGGTTTGTGGATGATAATTTTGTCCTGTATTGTTTATGGAATGGCATTTGATTTTTTCAATATTTCTGGTTCTTTATTTGTAGAAACGAATACTAACTCTAAAATCCGTTCTTCTGCCCAGGGATTATTTATGATGATGACTAATGGTGTAGGAGCAGTTCTGGGGAGCTTAACTTCGGGTTGGGCAATTGATAAATATTTTACCAAATCATTTTTGACCGTTAATGAACTTTCAGCATTTTTACAAACAGATGTTTCTAATTCTAAAATGTTAGATTTTGTCAAATCTCAGGGAAATTCAATTTCAGATGATGGAATTTTTTCTAACCCTGTTTTAATGAAAGACTGGCATACGATATGGCTTTCTTTTGCAGCTTATGCTTTAATTATTGCGGTTGCATTTGCTATTTTGTTTAAGCACAAACACAATCCAAAAGAATTAGAAAATATTGGTCATTAATAATATTTAAGAATAAAAATTATATAAAAAAAAACAGATTAAATAAAACTTTAATCTGTTTTTTTTATTTAAAAAGTTTGTTTTGACTTTTCGTATTTTTTAAGAGACAACAGAGCCTGTTTTTTTATTTTGTCTTGAAAAAATCCGGTCCAGCCTAATAAATAACCGGTAATTCCGAAAGCTTGTTTTGCCCATTTCCAGACATCAAAGTTGTCTGTATGTTTTATAATGAGTCCATCCTGAAAAAGAAATTCAGCTGAAATTCGATTTACTACTTGTCGATTAGTTTTACTAAAAATATATGTAGCTACCCATCGTGCCGATCCCGAAAACTCATCAGCTTTTATATCCGAAAATTCAATTTTGATGTTTCCTTTACTTTTTGAAAGCAGCATTTCCCACATTTTAGAAACCTGTTCGCCTTTTAAAAGTCCAAAAGCAGGGTCTATAAAATGGATTTGAGGATGATAACATTCGCTCATTGTTTTGGCATCGGCATTAGCAAAAGCAGTATAAAACTTACGGATTAATTCTTCTGTTGGATTCATTTTAGCAATATTAAGCTATAAAAGTAAGATTATTTTTGGATTGACAGACTTTACAGATGACTTATTGCTGTTGCTGTATCAAAACTTTTTTTAGATTGGTCGTAAGCAGTAGAGAAGTAATTCTTTTTATTTATTGCTGTAAAATAACCGGTTTGATTTCCAAATGTATTTGAATTTCCTGTTAGAATAAATCTAATTGCTTTGATGTCAGTTTTTTTTAGTTTTACAAATTCTGCAGGAGTAAAATAATAATAAGAGGTTGTTTTTCCCTCTTCGGTTTCTTTCATGTTTTTGTCTGTACATGCTATTACGTCAGCATTTGCTAAATCTACGTAAACTCCTCCGGCAATTCGGACTTTGTTATTTGCAGTCGCAATGGTTAATTTTAAAATTCCGCCTTTGTCTGTTTTTGCAATCTGAACATCAATTTCACCGGTATAAGCATATTTCTCGCAGATAAAAGTATAAGTTTCAGTTGCCGGAAATGGTTTTGAGCCTTTTACAATTACGGTTTGCTGGGCATTGGTGAAAAACGAAATCAAAAGAAACGCAAAGAAGGATAATTTTAAATTCATAAGTTTGTCAGATTGTTACTCGGTTATTTTAATATCAAATTTTTCGTCCCAATCCATTGATTTTATAGCAGAAACCAAATTCTCCTCATTTACAAAAACCCGCAGTTCTTTATTAGCAACTTTCTTGGTATACAAGGCATGGTAACGATAAATGGTTTCCTGTTTGGTTTTATAAACTCCATCTAATTTCAAATCGATAAAGCTTCCGTAATACTGGCGAAATCTTAAACATGTTTTGGTCAGACGTTCTTCAGTTGTGTTTTCCATTACTGATTTTGTAACTTCGGTTTCATTGAAAGGTTTAAACTTTGACGTATTGCATGTTTCAAGAACTCTTTTACCCAACGAATAGGCTTTGTTTTGCTGATTTGAATTTATTTCAGCTGTCGGAACTTTTTTAATTTTTAAATCTTCAGTATCTCTTTTAACTGTTTTAGATTTACATCCAATTAATAATAACAAACATATAATCATTCCTGCTCTCTTCATAACTATTTATATTATTTTTAATAATAAATTGGGGTCGGGGCAGTTTTCTGTATAAAAATCCAAATCATTTTTATTGCAAACTCCCAGATAATCACCCCAATAATCTCCAATGTTTTTAATAATCTGAAAATGTAAGTGCGGCGCATAATCTCCGTTAACATTTGATTTTCCAAGGGATGCCAGCTTTTCTCCTTTTTTTAAAAAATCACCGACATTTATTTTTTCTATACTTTCTAACGATAAATGACCGTATAAAGTATAAAATTTTTGATTTTCAATTTTGTGTTCCAAAATAATAGTAGGGCCATAATCTCCAAGATTGTTGTTGTTTTTGAAACTATGTACTTTTCCGTCAAGAGCTGCTATTACAGAAGTTTCGGCTTTCGTCCATAAATCAAGCCCAATATGAATGTTGCGCTCGGGAATCAAATCGTTCCTGAAAATTTTGCTGCGCTGATACAATGTCCTGGTTTCTATATAGCCTCCATAAGCTGCTTTGGCATTATTTTTTGTTAAATAATTTGAAATATAATTTTCAAAATCAGCTGAAGTTTGTAGATTCTTATTAATCAATTTAAGATTGTTAGCAGATAAATCTAAAGCAATATATTCAGAGTAATCAATGCAAGGATCGATAACTTTAGCAGATGAGAGTTCTTTTAGTATGCTTACAAGGCTTTTCATAATAGTAGTTAGGCAACTTTTTCAATAACAATCAATTCGTTGTGGTGTTCAACACGAGGCAGCATTTTTACAGTATATAATTCAGGATTAATTTCTGAAACATATTTGCGGTTTCTTAAATTATGAGCTTCGTCAAGAATCATGGTATTAAAAAGAACAAATCCCTGATTTTTTAAAATAGTACAAACTCGTTCGCTAAAAAAAGATTCAAATAAAAAGTTTGGCATTTTAGTGTCTTCAAAAATGTCAATAATAATTAAATCATATTGATTTTTGGTTTTTAAAACAAATTCAAAAGCATCATCAATAATGATTTCTAATTGTTTAATTTGACAAAGATTAAAATATTCGTTTGCAACCTGAATAATATCAGTGTCAATTTCAACACCGGTTATTTTTCCCTTGTATTCGATTTCATTAACGAGAGTTTTTATAACGCTTCCTCCGGCAACTCCTAAGACCAGAATATGATTCATTTTTTGTATGGTTTTATAACCAATATTCTTTAAGCCATATCGTAAGATACGCTGCAGGCTTCCGTAAGAGTAATTTGTGTTTTCAGAGTCTAAAACCAATTCACCATTTGCCCATGTAACTTCAATCATTTTACTACGGGCAGATTTTTTTGTAAAGATTTTTATCGGAATTAAATAACTGAAGATTTTTTGGATCATTTTTTATGCTTTTACCCAAATTTAGCATTATATTTTTTTATTTTGTGCGGAATATGAAATTTTAATGAAAAAACAATTGTACAAATTTCTATTTTTAAAGCTAATGGGCTGGAAAATAGTTGGAATTGAGAATGCAGAAGTAAAAAAATGCGTGATGATGGTTATGCCGCATACCAGCAATCATGATTTTTATTTAGGGATTTTTACAAGAGGAATATCTGGATTAGAAATGAATTGGGTAGGGAAAAAGGAATTATTTAAGTTTCCTTTTGGTTACTATTTTAGAAGTGTAGGAGGTGAGCCGCTGGACAGATCGGGTGGTCTTAACAAAGTAGATGCCATCGCTTCAATTTTTGAAAGGAAAGAAGTTTTCAGGTTAGCCATTGCACCCGAAGGAACGCGTAAAGAAGTTAAAGAAATAAGGACAGGTTTTTATTTTATAGCTGTTAAGGCAAAAGTGCCTATTGTTCCTGTAGCTTTTGATTGGGGCAAAAAAGAAGTTAGACTCGGAAAGCATTTTTTACCGACTGGTAATTACGAAGCGGATTTTGAAATTCTTAAAAATTATTATCAGGGTGTTGTTGGAAAAATACCTGAAAATGGATTTCAATTGTGAGTGTTTATGAATTTTGTAAATCGGATACAATTGTATAAATGAAAATGCTTTTCCTTTGGATAAAATATCTGCTAATTTTTAAAATTAAGGAGAAAAGGCTTTAAAAGTGCCGTTTTTGTAAAAAAGTACAATTTTTTCAATTTCGCTGTCTTCCGGATTGAAATTTATTTTTTTTGTTTCTAACGAATTTTCTATTATTTTTACTTCATTTGATTTATCCTCAGAAAAAAAACTTTCGTCGGGTGAAACAGGAGGAGTGTTTTTTGAAATTTCTAAAAATGTCTCATCATGGTTTTTGGGAAATTTTCCTTTTCCCGTCAAAATCCAGTACAAGTCTACATCGGGGAAAACTTCTAAAATTTTCATTATAAAATCTAAACTAGGCTTGTTTCTTCCAGATAGAAGATGAGATATACTCGAACGCTGCACGCCAATTTTATCCGCAAAAGCAGAAGCGTTTAAACCATAATAATCCAGTACAATTTCAAGTCTTTTTACAAAATCATCGATGTTTACCATTGTGAATTATTATTTTAAAAGTGGGTTTTTACAAATGTAAATAAAAAGATTTCGCTCGACAATTTTACAGCACAAAAAAAGATAAACAACTATTTTTTCTTAAATTAAAATAACAAGTGACTTATTTTAATTTATTGAAATAAAGAGCTTTTGATTTGTTTTTAGTAGTTTTGGTAAACAAACATACACAGGTATAGAAAAAAATGATATAAGTTTCAAAAAGCTGTTTACAATATTAAATTGTTTAAAATCAAAACGATTTACAATTGTAAAAATAAAGATATTTACTTTTGTAAATTAATTAGAAAACATAATGAACTTAGAAGAATTATTCAATCAAAACAAAGAGCAGTCCATAGAAGGGCGTTACCTGACCTTAGAACATATTCAGCCAATATTAGAAAGAATTAATACACACAATCAGGTTAAGGTTATTGGAAAATCGGTTTTAGGGAAACCTATATATAGTTATGAAATTGGTTCAGGAAAAACCAAAATTTATTTGTGGTCGCAAATGCATGGAAATGAAAGTACGACCACTAAGGCATTGTTTGATTTTATTAATGTTTTGAATAATGGTTCTGAGTTTGCGCAAAAAATGCTTTCTACGTTTACTTTTTACAGTATTCCAATACTAAATCCCGATGGTGCTGAGTTGTATACCCGTGCAAACGCCAATCAAATTGATTTAAACAGGGATTCGCAAGATTTAACTCAGCCGGAAAGCAGGGTTTTACGTGAAGTTTTCGAAACTTTTAAACCAGATTTTTGTTTTAATCTTCATGATCAGCGTACAATTTTTGGAGCTGGTGAAACAGGTAAACCGGCTACTGTGTCTTTTTTGGCGCCTTCATACAATGAAGAAAGAGAAATAAATGAAAACAGATTAAAAGCTATTAATCTGATTGCTGCAATTAATGATGAATTGCAGAAATATATACCTGGGCAAGTGGGGCGTTTTGATGATTCTTTTAACATTAACTGTATAGGAGATACATTTCAATTTTTAGGTACGCCTACAATTTTGTTTGAAGCTGGTCATTTTCAAAATGATTATGAGAGAGAAATTACGAGAAAGTTTATTTTCTTTTCGCTTGTTACGAGTTTTAAAGCTCTTTCCGAAAACGATATAGTTGATAATAGGATTAATGATTATTTGAATATTTCACAAAATAAAGTGGTTTTTTATGATTTTATGTATAAAAATGTCAAGATAAATTATGATGGTATCGAAATTATTACGAATTTTGTCGCACAATACAAAGAAGAATTGATTGACAGCAAAATTCAGTTTAATGCTTATATAGTTGAAGTAGGGGAGTTAGAAAATTATTTTGGACATTATGTCTACGATGCAAAAGGCGCTGCATATTCAGATAATTTTACCAATTTTCCGAAGACTGATCAAAAAGCAAATTTTTATTTAAATAAAAACGTTAAATTTGTTAACGGACTGATAAAAAGTTAAATTTTATGTGAATTTGTTGTTTTTTATATATATTTTTATACTTTGTAATACAAATTAGTAATATTAATTAAAGAATTATGAGTAAATTTCGTTTAGATGAAGTAGATCACCAGATTTTAGATATGTTAATAGACAACACGAGAGTTCCGTTTACTGACATTGCAAAAAAATTGTTGATTTCTGCCGGAACGGTACATGTCAGAGTTAAAAAAATGGAAGATGCCGGTATAATTATGGGATCTTCATTAGCCTTAGATTACGATAAATTAGGGTATTCATTTATTGCTTATGTAGGGGTGTTCCTAAATAATACATCTCAGACAAAATTTGTATTAGAGAGAATTAATCAGATTCCTTTTGTAACTGTAGCTTCTGTAACTACAGGGAAATTTAATATTTTTTGCAAAATCAGGGCTAAAGATACTAAACATGCTAAAGAAGTTATCTTCATGATTGATGATATCGAAGGAGTTTACAGAACTGAAACTATGATTTCATTAGAAGAAAGTATTAACGATAAGAAGCGTTTGATGCATACTATTTTCAAAAATATGTAATATTTTCTTGAATGCTATATTAATATAAAATATAACCTCAAGTTTTTCTTGGGGTTTTTTTATGATTAGATAACCAAAAACAACTATAAAAAGGATTATGTATACGTTGCCTAAAATTGAACGTTTCAATCAGGATGTTCTCTCAAAATACCATATTTACAATAGTGTTTTTATAACACTTCCTTTCGATTCTATTGATAATACAGGGGTTTTACTTCCATTATTTACAGAGACGTGCGAAACAGGTTTTAAAAAACAGGAAACTCCTAAAGAGATTTTTGATTTTTTCTCAAATAAATTTTTAAATGACGCTTCTGAGGAAGAAAAAATCGATTTGATGTTTCGATTTATTCAGTATATCGAACGCCAAATAGTATTGTTTGATGCTATTGAAGATGCAGCTTTTCCGGTTGTTAACAATATGGAGGGTCGTGGATCGTTGCGTGATATTAAAGAGAAATCTGATGCGAAAGAGAAGGATGAGGAATTAATTGATTTTCTTGAAAACTTCAATGTCAGAACTGTTTTGACAGCGCATCCAACTCAGTTTTATCCGGGTCCGGTGCTTGGTATCATAAACGATTTGACTGAAGCAATCAGACAGAATGATTTATTGAAAATCAAACAATTACTGGCTCAGTTAGGAAAGACTCCTTTTATACAAAAAGAAAAACCAAATCCGTACGATGAAGCGGTTAGTTTGATTTGGTATCTGGAGAATGTATTTTACGAAACAGCAGGTGAAATTGTACATTATTTGCAAAAAAACATTCTTGAAGGCGATGCAATTCAAAATCAATTGATAAAACTTGGATTCTGGCCAGGTGGAGATCGTGACGGAAATCCTTTTGTAACAACAGATATTACATTAAAAGTCGCAGAACGCCTTCGTACCTCAATTTTAAAATGTTATTATATCGAAATGAGAAACCTGAAAAGAAAGCTAACTTTTTCAGGAGTAGATACTTTGGTTGCTGAACTTGAATATAAACTTTATAGGTCTGTGTTTTATTCTAAAGGTGAAATTTATATTACTTTAGAGGAGTTGTTGACACAATTAAATAAAATCAGGGCGATAATTATTGAAAAACACCAGTCTTTATACTTAAATGAATTAGAGGCTTTGCTGGTTAAAATCAATTTATTTGGTTTCCATTTTGCTACTTTGGATATTCGTCAGAATAGTAAAATACATAATGCTGTTTTTCATGATGTGGTAAATCATTATTTAAATTCAGGTTCGGATATTTTTCCAGCAAATTATTTTGATTTATCTGAAGATGAAAAATTAGTGATTTTGTCTAAGGTAAAAGGAGATCTTAATCCGGCTGATTTTGATAATGATATTACCAGACTGACTTTAGAATCGGTTCAGGCTATTAAAACGATTCAGGAAAATAACGGAGAATTTGGTGCTAACCGTTACATTATCAGCAACAATGAAAGTGCATTGAATGTTATGGAAACTTTTGCCATGATTCGTTTGAATAATTGGGAAAATCCAACTGTCGATATCATTCCGCTTTTTGAATCAGTTGATGATTTGCAAAATGCACATTCGATAATGGAACAGTTGTATACAAATCCCGAATATGCAGCCCATTTAAAATCGCGTGACAATAAACAGACCATCATGCTTGGTTTTTCTGATGGAACAAAAGATGGTGGCTACCTGATGGCAAACTGGAGTATTTATCAGGCTAAAATTTCATTAACTGAAATTTCAAGAAAATATGGTATTAAAGCTATTTTCTTTGATGGTCGTGGTGGACCTCCGGCGCGTGGTGGTGGAAAAACTCATAAATTCTATGCGTCATTAGGACCTAAAATTGAGAACAACGAAATACAAATTACAGTACAAGGACAAACTATTAGTTCTAATTTCGGGACTTTGGATTCTTGCCGCTATAATATTGAAAATTTACTAAGTGCCGGTGTTACAAATCAGGTTTTTGGTAAAGAGAAAAATGAATTAAGTGCTGAAGAAACTGAAATTTTAACGCAATTAGCAAATTTAGGTTACGATAAATACCTGAGTTTTAAAAACCATCCTAAATTTATTCCGTATTTGGAGAAAATGAGTACATTGAAATACTACTCTAAAACCAATATTGGAAGCCGTCCTTCAAAAAGAAGTAAATCTGAACAATTGGATTTTGCTGATTTAAGAGCGATTCCTTTTGTAGGTTCTTGGAGCCAGTTGAAACAAAATGTACCTGGATTTTTTGGTGTAGGATCAGCTTTAAAACATTTTGAAGAATCAGGTCAGTGGGACAAAGTAAGTGATTTGTATCATAATTCATTATTTTTCAAAACACTCTTAGAAAATAGTATGATGTCGTTAGCAAAATCATTTTTACCATTGACAGCTTACATGAGAAAAGATCCTGAGTTTGGTGAATTCTGGCAAATAATCTATGACGAGTTTTTAGAAACAGAACGTCTGTTGCTTAAAATTGCAGGGCATAAAACATTGATGGAGAATTACCCTGACGGTAAAGCTTCGATTCAGATTAGGGAGCGTATTGTATTGCCACTGTTGACAATACAGCAATATGCGTTGTTAAGAATTAATGAGCTGAATAAAGAAAATATGAAAAATGAGGATTTGATTAAGGTGTACGAAAAAATCGTAACACGTTCTCTTTTTGGAAATACAAATGCAAGTAGAAACTCTGCCTAAATTTATTTATTATGTTAGCTTCAGATTTATCAACAAATGAATATTCTGTTTTTAATGCGACTTATATAAAAGCTGCTAATGATAAAACATTGTCAGATGGTTTAAAAGAAGGTTTGTTACAGCTGGTTGATTTTGTTAAAAATATACCTGCTGAAAAGCTTGAATATCGTTATGCAGAAGGAAAATGGACAATAAAGGATATTATCCTGCATATGACTGATACAGAGCGAATTTTTGCTTACAGGGCTTTAAGAATCAGCAGAGGAGATAAAACTCCTTTGCCTGGTTTTGACGAAAATGATTATGTGCCTTTTGCATTTGCCAATTCACGTTCTATTGAAAGTTTATTGACGGAATATGAAAACACAAGAAAATCAACAATAAGTTTTTTTGAAAGCCTTAATGAACAACAGTTTTTGTTTATGGGAACAGCTTCAAACACGGCTATTTCTGTAAGAGCAATTGGTTTTATCATTACAGGACATCAAAATCATCATATAAGAGTGATTTCAGAAAGGTATTTGTAATTTAGTCTAAAGCGCGTTTAGTGACGTATGCCCGATAACCGATAATAGCCATTTGCCATTTTTTAGCTTTGGCTATATCTAAACCCTGTTTGGTAAAACTTGGCAGAAGGATTTTGTTTATTTTGGCTAAGATTTTAAACATAATAATTTAATTTTTATCAAAGATATAAAAAAAGACTTTGCCCTTAAGCAAAGTCTTTTTTGTGTTTTTTTGGTAAGCGCTTTAAGATTTTTGGCTTTCCTTTTCCATTTTTTTCATTTCTTTTTCATGAAGTTTCATGTTTTTCTCGAATATCTTCATGTCTTTCTCAAATTGCTTCATGTTTATTTCGTACTCTTTCGAATCTTTGCCGTATTTTATTTGAATATCTTCAGTAAATTTCTCCATATCATCGTTGAATTTATCCATTGCGAGTTCATACTTTTGCATTTCTTTTTCAAATATAGCTTCATGCTTAGACATGATTTCTTCAACTTGTTTTTCGTAAGCAGACATATCCGGTTCAAAAGATTCCATTTTTTTTTCAAATTCAGACATTTCTTTCTCAAATTTACTCATGGCAGCTTTGTCTTTTGGGTTTGAAGGCGGAACCGGAGGTTTTGGCATTTTTGACATATCCGGTGTAGGTGCTTGCGGCATTGGTCCAGCTGGAAATACTGGAGGAGTAGGAGGAACGGGAGGAGTTAGTGAAGTAATTGTAATTGCTTTGTTTTTACAGCTGCCTGTTCCGTTTAAAATAAGATTATCTCCAACAACTATTGGTTTCTCTATTCCGTCATCTGTAATGATGTTGATTTTTTTGTTATTATTGTTATCAACAGAAATAATGATTCCGCAGCTTTTGATTGCATAATCACCTTCAATTTGGATCGTTTGATCTCTACCGGTACCTTTTTCAACATCAACTTTGATTGCTGTTAATTGATTATTAGAATTTCTCTTTACTTCAGAAATTTCAACATCTACGTTATGAATCTTCTTTAGTTTTACAGTCATTTCTTTTAATTCTTCATCAGTTGTTGTGTTTTTGATTTTATAAACATCAACATTAGCTGGCGCTTCGGGAATCTCCAGTGCTTCTTTTTTTTCTTGTGCTACAGTTTTAATCTGAAATAAAAACACAAAGGCTACAAGTGCAGGAAGAATTGCATAATACTTCCATGAATTTCTTCTTTTTGATTGATTTTTGTTTAACATGACAATTCGTTTTTTGATTAATGATTGATAAAAATGATTGGTGATTGCAACACAGCTTTCGTGTGTTGTTATTTTTAATAGCGTGTATTGATATGCTTTTTTATCTGATATTTTTTTTAAAGCTACACTATCTGCAATGAATTCCAGATTTTGCAATATTGCTTTTTTATATAGCCATATAATCGGGTTAAACCAAAATAAAACGCAAAACACTCTTGAAATTATAACATCGATGGTATGGTTCTGATCGCTATGTACTTTTTCGTGTTCTATAATATTTTCTAATTCTGAGGGTGTATACATTGATGAGTTGTATACGATATAATCGAAATATGAAAAAGGGGCAATGTTTTCTTTTACATCGATGAATTTAAAATCGGCTTGTTGTTGGATTTTTTTTCCTTTTAAAATCGAATTCAAGTTGTAAAAATCTGCTACAAATTTTATTATAAGTGCGAGAAAACCAATACAGTAAATCGCAATAAAGACATAGTTCCAGTTGATTTTGAAGGCTTCGTCCTGAATGGTTTGCGGTAAATAAGCCTGTGAATAATTGATAGTGGGTATTGAAACAGGGTCAATCCATACAATTTTTGTATATACCAAAAAAGGCAGCAAAAGTGAAGTTATCAATCCTGAGAGCAAAAACCAACGATTGCTGTTGAAAAAGGTTTCTTTACGAAGTAAAAAATAATAGGCACAATAAAACAACGTGAGCAATCCGGATGATTTTGCGATATGTATAAAAAGTGTTTCCATAAGCAAATTATTTTTCTTCTTTTGGATTCTCAATCATAGCTAAGATTTCACGTAATTCTGCAGCAGAAATTTTTTCTTCTTTAGCAAAAAATGAAACCATACTTTTATAAGAACTGTTAAAATAATTATCGATCGCAGTACTCATAAAACCTTTTCGGTAGTCTTCAATACTTACAACAGGATAATATTGATGTGTATTGCCAAAAGCATTGTGACTTACGTATCCTTTTTCCTCTAAATTACGAATAATTGTTGAAAGAGTATTGTAATGTGGTTGATCTTCAGGTATTTCTGCCTGAACTTCTTTTACGAAAGCTTTTTTTAGCTTCCATAAAATATGCATGATTTCCTCTTCTTTATTGGTTAGTTTTTGCATAATTTTTTGTATTTAATACGAAATTATTTTTTGGTAGTTATTTCAATCACACCATTTTTTCCTTTGTCACCGTATTTAGATATAGATACAGGATCTTTCAAAACATTTATTTGTTCAATATTTTGCGGATCTAAATCATTAGTAGAGCTATTTGTGATTTTTCCATCTATTACAATTAATACTTTTTTGATATTAATGTTTTGATCTTCAGTAACAGTTGATAAAACATTGTCAGAATTTTTGTGTCCTGTTACTTTCCACTCGTTGTTTTGTTTTATTTCGGTTTTTTGCTTTGATTCTTCACTTTTTTCTTTAGTAATGATTTCAATTACGCCATTGCTTCCGGAATTACCATATTTTATTTTGGCGTTAGAATCTTTCAAAACATTTATACTGCTTATTCTGTTCGGATCGATGTCTTTAATATCTAAATCAGGACTTGATATTTCGCCATTAATTACGATTAATGGTTTAGCGTCATTTTTAGTTGTAATTCTTATAATGTTTTCGTCTTTATTTACAGAAGTATTTGTATTAACATTTGAATTATTGTTTGTATCAGTATCAGAATTAGTTTTAGCATCATTATTAAGATTTGAAGTTTGGGTGTTTTTTGTTCTTATTTCAATGTTCTTATCTTCTGTTTTATAGCCAGTTACTACGG
Organism: Flavobacterium calami; assembly: GCF_038290035.1. Lineage (NCBI taxonomy): Bacteria > Pseudomonadati > Bacteroidota > Flavobacteriia > Flavobacteriales > Flavobacteriaceae > Flavobacterium > Flavobacterium calami. Next base: position 111,482 of record NZ_JBBYHS010000007.1, on the reverse strand, counting down.
GTTTTTCATCGGTAAAATTAAATGAAATGGTTCCGTTTTTTTCTTTAATAATAATGATTCCAATTTTTTCAATTCCTTTTGGTGATACTGTTTTTTTGATTTTAGTAACTCCTTTTTCGTTTTTTAAATTGATAGTAATGGAGGTAATTTCGTTGGTCGAATTTCTTTCCAGTTCAGATACTTCAGCTGAAATATTAAATTTTTCTTTCAAAGTTTTTGTTCTTTGCTTTATTTCATCAGCTGTAGTGTTTTTGTTTATTGTAAAAACATCTATTGATTCTACCTTATCGGGATTTAGGTTTTCTGTACTTTTTGAACCTTTTTCCTGTGCGATGATTTCAACCTGAAATAATAACATAAAAGTTGTAAGTGCGGGAAGAATTACACAATATTTCCATAGATTTCTCTTTTTTGATTGATTTTTGTTTAACATGACGATTCGTTTTTTGATTAATGATTGATAAAAATGATTGGTGATGGTAACACAGCTTTCGTGTGTTGTTATTTTTAAAAGTGTGTACTGATACGCTTTTTTATTCGATATTTTTTTCGAAGCTTCTTTGTCGGCAATAAATTCAAGATTTTGAATAATTGCCTTTTTATAAAGCCATATAATTGGATTAAACCAAAACAGAAGACAGAAAACCTGAGAAATCAATACATCTGTAGAATGATTTTGGTCACTATGTACTTTTTCATGCTCAATAATATTTTCTAACTCAGAAGAGGTGTACATTGATGAGTTGTACACTATGTATTGAAAGTAAGAAAAGGGAGCAATTTTTTCGGAGGTATCAATGAATTTGTAGTCTGCCTGTTGTTGAATATTTTTTGCTTTTAAAACAGAATTTAAATGGTAAAAATCCTTAATCAGCTTTAAAAGAAATACTAAAACACCTATGCTGTAAATGGGTAGAATGACGTAATTCCAGTTTATTTCAAAGGTGTTTTTTACAGGAATCTGACTTAAATAAACTTCAGGAAAATTTAAATCTGTAGCGGGAACTGGATCTATCCATACAATTTTAGTATAAACAAAAAAGGGTAGCAGTACAGAAGTAATTAAACCCGCCAATAAGAACCACCTGTTGTTATTGAAAAAAGTTTCTTTGCGCAATAAAAAATAGTAAGCACAATAAAATAATACAATTAAACCTGATGATTTTGCGATATATATATAAAGTGCTTCCATGATTATTTATTTTTCTTCTTTCGGATTTTCGATCATATCTAAGATTTCACGTAATTCTGCAGCAGAAATTTTTTCTTCTTTAGCAAAAAATGAAACCATACTTTTATAAGAACTGTTGAAATAATTATCGATTGCAGTACTTATAAAACCTTTTCTGTAATCTTCAATACTTACAATCGGGTAGTATTGATGAGTGTTGCCAAAGGCATTGTGTGCAACATAACCTTTTTCTTCGAGATTGCGAATAATAGTCGAAAGAGTATTGTAATGGGGCTGATCTTCGGTTATTTCTGCCTGAACTTCTTTTACAAAAGCTTTTTTAAGCTTCCATAAAATGTGCATGATTTCTTCTTCTTTATTAGTTAACTTTTGCATGACGTTTAATTTTGAATCAAACCTACAACTATTTTTTTAGTTACACAACTAAAAAAATAGTTATTTAACTTAATTTTTAGTTTTAAGTAATTTTAAAGTAAAATGATTGTTTTTAAAGTAGGAACTTCAGATAACAAAAAAGACTGCCGGTTAGGACAGTCTTTTAAAATTTATAAAGGAATATTAATACAGACGGGTAAATAACCCTTTTCCGTTTCCAGAACCTCCACTGCCGGTAATGGTGATGTGTCCGGTATTTCCGTTTCCATCATAACCCCAGGCTAAATTATTTGTAGCAGTATTATTAGTTACAGTATGAGCAACGTTTTGTCCGGCACTTCCTAGTTTAAATCCGTTTCCGTCTCCGTTTGTGCCAAAACCATTGTTACTTGCAGTACATCCTTTTATAGTTACAGTATATGGCTGTCCATACAAATCCCAGCCATCATCAGAGTTGTGATTAGCGGTACAGTTTTCAAATTTATTGTTTTTTCCGGCAGATAATTTACAGGCAAATCCGTCAGCATTTTCACCAGCATTTGCAGCATCATAATTATCGTTTGATTTGCAGGAAAGAATATAGTTGTCATGTCCTCCGTTATAAATTTGTAAACCAGAATCTCCGTTGGCTAGGGTACTTACATTATAAACATAATTGTAGCCGCCAGTTTGAAAAACCAGACCACAGTCTTTTGCGTTTTTAATGGTCATGTTGGTGATGTTCCAGTAGCTTCCGTTTACCTTTACACCCCAGCTGCCGGATGGTTGACCTGAACAATTTAAAACACCTCCGGTTAAATTTATTTTCGAACTTGAAGTACCGCTTTTTGCCAGTTCCAAAGTTTGAGTAAGGTTTATGGTACCGCTAATTGTGATAACATCTCCGGCTACTGCAGATGAAACTGCAGATCTTAAAGCTGCTTCAGTTGTAACTGTGGTGTTTTTGGCTGTAAGGGAACCGCTTTTTTCTGGTGTAACTTCCTGATTTTCGATAGCATTTTCATTTTCTGTAATTGGAGTGTCGCTGTTTTCACAAGCTGTAATGGAAAGAATTGAACATAAAACAAGTAATTTAAAATTTGTTTTCATAATAATTTAAGGTTGATAATAGTTAATAAAATTGTTTTTTTAATTCTAAGCGCTTAAAATTAAAATACTGATAATCAGTATGTAATCGATTACGCAAACTTATGTAAAAAAGTTTAAATATTGACATTTATTTAAAAAAAATATCAAAAAAATGATTATTACAAAATTATTTTAATTAAAAAATTGAATTAGTTCAATAAATTAACTAAAATTGAAATTTGAAATTTAAAGTCTTATTTCTTTGATGAAAATCGGTTTAAGGTGTGTTTTAAAACAGAAAAGTATTGAATTGATAAATTATTAGAGGGAGTAATTGATTTATTATTTTTTGGTTTAATTTTGCCAAAATTTTAATAATGAAGAAACTTTTTGTTTTTATTGTGTTTTTAATTTTTGCTTCGGGCTTCTGTCAAAAGAAATTCAGTCGTTTAGAAGCAGAAAAATTTCAGAAGAAAATTAATTCGGAATATGCTGATGCTAAGACAAGTCCCTTGAAAGAGGAGGATTTGAAAGTATTTAAATCATTAGATTTTTATCCTGTAAACAGCAAGTATTTTGTGAATGCTAAGTTTGTTCAGGCAAAAAATGAAAAGGCATTCGATATGAAAACATCTACAAGCAGAAGACCCAAATATATTAAATTTGGTACGGTTTTTTTTACTTTAAGCGGTGTATCGCTACAGCTTCATGTTTATCAGGATGTTGAACTTTCTAAAAAAGAGGAATATAAAGATCATCTGTTTTTACCTTTTTCAGATTTGACCTGTGGCAAAGAAAGTTACGCCGGAGGAAGATACATTGACTTAAAAATTCCGAAAGGGAATACGGTTTCAATAGATTTTAATCAGGCTTATAATCCATATTGTGCATACAATTATAAGTATTCATGCCCAATTGTTCCGTCAGAAAATGATTTGAATGTAGAAATTAAAGCCGGTGTAAAAACTTTTCACTAATGAAATTCTTTAATCTTCATACACATAAGTTTACAAATAATCCGGATATTTTGGAATTGGTAAATCAATATCCGATGGAATTTGATGAGTCGATTCCATTTTATTCAATTGGAATCCATCCCTGGCACATTAAGGAAAGCCAAATAGACTCTGAATTGCAGATTATTGAAGAAAAACTGAGTACATTAAATTGTCTTGCAGTAGGAGAATGTGGTTTAGATAAAAGAATTGAAACTCCATTGGAACAGCAGTCTGCTGTTTTTGAAAAGCAGTTGTTTTTGGCAGAAAAATATCAAAAACCAGTCGTTATTCATTGTGTGGCAGCGTATCAGGAAGTGATTGCTATTAAAAAGAAACTGAAGATTTCCGTTCCAATGATTATTCATGGCTTTTCTAAAAACAGTCAGGTTGCAGATCAGCTTATTAAGGAAGGATTCTATCTTTCGTTTGGAAAATACTTATTACAAAATCCGGATTTAAAAACGGTTTTTCAACAAATTCCTGATAATCATTTCTTTTTGGAAACGGATACAATTGAAGAAAATATACAACAAATTTATAATTTGGCTTCTGATTATAAAGGTTTAAAAATAAAAGAATTACAAAGTGTAATTTCAGGTAATTATAAAGACGTTTTTGGGTTTGATTAATGTTTTTTTAAAACGATATATCAAATCCCAAAATAAAATATGAAACAAATAAAACTAAAATAACAAAAGAAATATATGGCAGAGTGGACAGAAAGAGCCGAGCTTTTATTTACAAAAGAAGGATTAAATAACCTGCAAAACGCAAATGTTTTAGTTGTAGGTTTAGGAGGAGTTGGCTCATTTGCAGCTGAGTTTTTGGCAAGGGCCGGAGTGGGAAATATGACTATCGTTGATGGCGATGTTGTAGATATTACTAATATAAACAGACAGTTACCTGCTTTGCATTCTACTGTTGGAGAACCGAAAATTAAAATTGTTGGAGATCGTCTGATGGATATTAATCCTGAATTAAAACTAACCAAAGTACAGGAATTTTTATCTCCGGAACGTGCTTTTGAAATCGTTTCTCCAGAGTTTGATTATGTTTTGGATTGTATTGATAGTGTAACACCAAAGCTAAATTTAATTTTTGCAGCAAAACGTAAAAAAATAAAAATTATAAGCAGTATGGGAGCTGGCGGAAAAATGCTGGCTTCAAAAGTAAAAGTTGGAGATATTTCAAAAACCTGTTATTGCCCTTTTGCAAAAACAATTAGGCGCCGATTAAAAGCAGAAAAAATTTATAAGTTAAAAGTTATTTTTTCTCCTGAGATTCCTGATAAGAAGAGTTTACGAATGACAGATGGTAAGAATTTTAAAAAGTCATTTTACGGAACCAATAGTTATATTCCGGCTTTGTTTGGTTTACATGCTGCAGAAACCGTAATTCGTCACTTACTTAAAAAAGAATAGGTTATAACTAATATTAAGATTTTGAGTTATTAAATTATTTATGAGAACTTAGAATCCTTAAGGAGTTCAAAACCTTTATAAAACAAAAAAATGATTAAAACAGTAATCTTTGATATGGACGGTGTAATTGTTGATACAGAACCCGTTCATCGTTATGCTTATTATAAACAGTTTTCAGAATTAAACATAGAGGTATCGGAAGAGATGTATACTTCGTTTACAGGATTTTCAACACGAAATACATTTCAGACTTTAAAGGAATTTTTTCCAACAATAGAATCTGGTGTTGAAGAATTGATTCAAAGAAAAAGAAGTATTTTTAATGATGCTTTTGATACCAAAGAAGATTTGTATTTATTAGAAGGGGTAGAGGATTTAATTAAAGATCTGCATGCAAACGGGATTCAGTTAATTTTAGCTTCTTCAGCTTCAAAAGTAACAATTGACCGTGTTTTTACCCGATTTAATCTTCATCAGTATTTTTCGGCAATTGTAAGCGGGGAGGATTTTCCGCAATCAAAACCAAATCCTGCAATTTTTGAACATGCAGCTTCGTTGTCAATTGCTCCGAAAGAAAATTGTATCATAATTGAGGATAGTACAAATGGTGTAAAAGCAGCCAAAGGTGCCGGGATTTTTTGTATTGGTTACAGAAGTCAAAATTCTGAAGGGCAGGATTTATCAGAAGCAAGTTTGGTGATCGATCATTTTAATGAATTAAATGCTTTGAGAATATCACAATTAAGCGTTTGAATTAAGTAAAATTTAACTTTTTCGCCTTTTGTGAATTTGTAAATTTGAAAAAAACAAAATAAACTTAAGAAAATGAAGAAACTGCTAATTGCATTTGCCATTATTTTGGCTCCTTTTGCTACAGAAGCGCAAATAAAAACGCCGCAGGCAAGTCCGAAAGGATATATTAAACAAACTGTCGGGCTTACTGATGTTGAAGTTACGTATTCAAGACCAAGTGCCAAAGGGAGACCAGTATTTGGAAATTTAGTTCCGTTTGGAAAGTTATGGAGAACGGGCGCTAATGAAAATACAATTATCAACTTTAGTGATGATGTTATTATTGACGGTAAAACTCTAAAAAAAGGTAAATATTCCGTTTATACTATTCCAAAAATAGAAAGCTGGGAAGTGATTTTTTATCTTTCTACAGACAATTGGGGGCTTCCGGAAAACTGGAGTGATGCTTATGTAGCTTTGAAAACAACTGTTAAGGAAGAAGCATTGACTATTCCGGTTGAAACATTTACGATTGGTATCAATAGCCTGGATCAGAATTTTGGTCATTTAGAAATGGCTTGGGAAAACTCTCGTGTGGCATTAAAGTTTGAAGTGCCTACAGCAAAAACAGCTACAGCGAGTATCAAGAAAACTTTGGCTGGGCCAACATGGAATGATTATTATGCAGCATCACAATATTTGTTTCAGTCCAATGGAGATTTGACAAACGCAAGAGATTATGTGGACCGCGCCTGGGAAATGAGTCAGGATAAGCCTTATTATTTATCCAGACTAAAATCATTAATTCAGGCAAAACAAGGCGACAAGGCAGGTGCTATAGAAACCGCTAAAATTTCTCTGGCCGCTGCTGAAGCTGCGAATAATCAGGATTATGTAAAAATGAATAAAGATAGTATTTCGGAGTGGAGCAGGTAATTTGATTCCGGATTTAAATAGAAAAAACCATTTTGATACACTTCAAAATGGTTTTTTTATGTTTTAAAGAATTTCGATATCAAATGAGGCTTCGAAAGTTTCATTTGCTTCAAGGATCAATATTCCTTCTTTTTTAAATAAATCCCCAAATTTTTCAGTTGTATCAGCATAACCAAACCAGGGTTCAATGCAAATAAAAGGAGCATTTTCTTTGGTCCAGATTCCTAAATTTGGAAAATCCTTAAAATCAACATTCAGATAAGGCTTTCTGTTTTCAAAAATAGTTAGCGAATTTGACTCTAAGCGTTTAAAAACCAAAGCGTCTTTTTCGAATAATTTGTAATCCAACTGAACTACATTGTCTGAAGTTGTCAATGGTTGAGTAATATTTGAAATTAAGCCATCTTCTAAAAGCGAATATTCTAGTTTTTCATCTTTTTCAAATTGAATACTGTAGTTAGAAAAATCTCCAGGCATAGCAAAAGCTGGGTGAGCACCTATAGAAAAAGGAAGTTGTTTTTCTTCTTTATTGATTACTTTATAAGCAATATTTAGTTTGTTTTCGTTAAGACTGTAAATAATCTGCAATTCAAATTTAAAAGGATATTTTTGAAGTGTTTCTTTATTATATGTCAAAGAAAATAGTGCAGACGATTCTGTTTTTTCTATCAATTGAAATTCCATATCGCGGGCGAAACCGTGTCTGGGTAAGTGAAAATCTTTTTCATTCAACGTGTAAGTTTCATTTTTTAAACTTCCAACAATCGGAAAAAGAATAGGGGAGTGTTTTGGCCAATAGTCAGGATTTCCATTCCACATATATTCTTGTCCTTCGTTGCTGATTAACGAAAATAATTCTGCACCCGCATGTTTTATGGATGCTTTTAGGGTTTTATTGGAGATTGAAGTGTTCAAAATATAAATGTTTTATGTTCTATAATGGCTGTAAATATATTTTTAAAATCTGTTTTTTTATCTTTTTAAATAAGTGAATTGTTGTTTTGATAAAATTTATTTAAAATTAAATTAAAGGTTTTACTTTTCTCTGTAAATAGCTTTTTTTTTCATTAATTTGTTACATAAATAGGTATAAATATGAAAACAAACTTCTCGAAAGCCTTATTGAGTATGGCTTTTTTTGTAGGATTTTCTTCGGTTTGGGCGCAGGAAGCTCCAAAGACCTCCGGAAATTCTGTTAATAAATACAATTACCATGATGCTTTCGCACCGCATTTTTACACTAAAAACGGTACTCCAACCCGTTCAGCAAGTGGTCAGCCGGGGGTTGAATATTGGCAAAACAGAGCTGATTATCAAATTACAGCAAAATTAAATGCCACAACAAACGAAATTATTGGTACTGATATAATTACGTACACCAATAATAGTCCGGATAAATTGTCTTTTGTCTGGCTGAATTTAGATCAGAATTTATTCAAAAATGATTCAAGAGGAAATGCTGTCATTCCTTTGACAGGAAGCCGTAACGGTGCACAGGGGCAGGTTTTTGACGGAGGAAACAAAATAAAATCAGTAAAAGTAATTTCATCAGGAAAGAAAACTACAGAAACTGATGTAAAATATGTAGTTACAGATACCCGAATGCAGATTTTTCTGCCACAGGAACTGGCTTCAAAAGGCGGATCTGTAAAAATTAAAATAGAGTTCTCATTTGTTGCACCTTTTGAAGGATCTGACAGAATGGGAGTTTTGGAAACTAAAAACGGTAAAATCTTTACTATTGCACAATGGTATCCGCGGATGTGTGTGTATGATGATGTAAGAGGTTGGAATACAGCGCCATATTTGGGGGCTTCTGAGTTTTATCTGGAATATGGTAATTTTGATGTAAAACTTACAGTTCCGGCAAATCATTATGTTGTTGGATCAGGGGAATTGTTAAACGGTGGAGAAGTACTGCCAGCTGAGCAATTTAAACGTTATAAAGAAGCTTCTCAAAGCGATAAAACGGTTACGATTCGTTCTGCAGAAGAAGTTGCAGCAACTGCAAAAAACAATGCTTCTGCTGAAAAAACCTGGCATTATCAAATCAAAAATGCACGTGATTTTTCTTGGGCTTCATCACCGGCTTTTATTTTAGATGGTGCAAAAATTAATCTTCCAAGCGGTAAAAAAGCTCTGGCTTTATCCGCTTATCCGGTTGAAAGTAACGGAAATAATGCGTGGGAACGCTCAACAGAATATGTAAAAGCATCAATTGAACATTATTCTAAACAATGGTTTGAGTATCCTTATCCGGCTGCGACAAACGTTGCAGGGAATGAGGGCGGAATGGAGTATCCGGGAATCGTTTTCTGTGGATGGAAATCGAAAGGGCAGGATTTATGGGGAGTTACAGATCATGAGTTTGGTCATATCTGGTTCCCGATGATTGTGGGTTCAAACGAAAGATTATTCGGCTGGATGGATGAAGGTTTTAATACATTTATCAATTCATTGAGTACAGCTGCTTTTAATAATGGTGAATACAAAGAAAAGCCAACCGATTATCATGAAGAAGCAGAAGCGTTCACGAGTCCGGATCTAGAAACCATCATGAGTTCTCCTGATAATATGAAAGAAGCCAATATTGGAACATTGTGTTATTTTAAGCCAAGTGCAGGTCTTATTTTGTTGAGAGAGCAGGTTTTGGGTAAAGAACGTTTTGATATTGCGTTTAGAACTTATATTGAAAGATGGGCTTACAAACACCCAACTCCGGATGATTTCTTCAGATCTATGGAAAATGTTGCGGGTGAAGACTTAAGCTGGTTTTGGAGAAGCTGGTATGTGAACAACTGGCGTTTTGATCAGGGAATAAACTCAATTAAATATGTGAAAAATAATCCTGCAAAAGGGGTTATCATCAATGTTGAAAATTTTGATAAAATGCCAATGCCTATTGTTTTAGATGTGAAAGGAAAAAGCGGAAAAGTAACAAGGGTTAATTTACCTGTGGAAATTTGGCAGCGTAATAATGACTGGTCGTTCAAACATAATTCGACAGAAGAAATAGAAAGTATTGTATTGGATCCGGATCACGTTTTTCCAGATTATAATGATTCGAATAATATTTGGGCAGCTTCCAAGGGTAAAATTGAAAAAGACGTTATTCTTGATGGTTATCTGGGAATTTATTCTACTACAAGAGCTCCTTTGAAAATTGAGTTTACAGAAAAAAGCAGTGCGTTAAATGTAGAAATTACAGATTTTCCAAAGTTTACTGTTGAACCTGTTGCTGGAGAAAAAGATACTTTTCAATCTAGCAGAGCAGGTTTGAAATTCAAGTTTAACGAAGCAAAAACAGCTTTTGATATGACAATTTTACAGAATGGACAGGTTATACCGTTCACCAAAAATTAAAAAGTAAATATATAATTAATTCAGCCCGATAGGTTTATAGAATCTATTGGGCTTTTTTGTGTTGAAAAAAAATAACATTGTATTAAAAAAACGTTAGAATTTTAAAAATTAGTTTTCTAAATAAAAAAATAATGTAATTTTGCACCATGAATAAAATAAGTTTACATATAACTTCTTTGTCACGGACAATCTCTCCTGGTACTTCTCCCGAAGTACGGATGCTATTAGCATAGTATTCAAGAGTTTTTCGTCGCGTATTTATTTATATTCATTTTTCATTTTGAAATCACATACATTGTCCATCGGACAGATATATACCAAAAGTATTTATTTTTATAAAATTTTCCTTAATCAGATTTTTGATTTTAAAGGTAGTGCTTCTGTTATGTCTGTTGTTAACTGGTTTTTTAGATTTCAAACCAAACAATACGTTTTAATATTTAACGCTAAACTTCAATTATTGAAATGAAAATCTCTATTGTTGTTACTCAGGAAGAACACTTCAAATTTGCACAGGAAATCTGTGACACAATAGAATCGTCTGCTTTGTTAAGAGGTACGGGGATCGCTAAAAGAACTCCTGAATACATTCAGAAAAAAATGTCCAATGGTGATGCGATGATTGCTCTGGCTGATGGGAAATTTGCAGGTTTTTGTTATATCGAAAGCTGGCAGCATGGAAAATTCGTAGCGCATTCAGGCTTAATCGTACATCCGGATTACAGAAATCTTGGTTTGGCTAAAAAGATAAAATCAAAAGTTTTTGATTATTCTTTAAAAAAATATCCAGAGGCAAAAATATTTGGTATTACAACTGGTTTGGCTGTAATGAAAATCAACTCAGATTTAGGCTATAAACCTGTTCCATTCTCAGAACTTACAACTGATCCAAGTTTTTGGAATGGATGTAAAACCTGTACTAATTTTGAAATTCTACAAAGCAAACAAAACAAAATGTGCCTTTGTACCGGAATGTTGTATGACCCAAAAGAAAAACAAAAAACACCGCCGAGACATCCTTTTAATGAGGCTGTTTTAAGCAGACTTAAAAAAATCAAACAGGCTTTATTCTTAAACAAAATATTGTCATTTGTTTTTCTATTCAAAATTTAATTAAAAGAAATCTCAAACTGCTAAATACGAAAGTATTAGCCAAAATTATAAAAAATGAAAAAAGTAGTATTAGCTTATAGCGGAGGATTAGATACCTCGTATTGTTTGAAATATTTAAAAAATGAAAAAGGTTATGAAGTTCATACCGTTCTTGTTGATACAGGAGGATTTAGTGCAGAAGAATTATCAGCAATCGAAAAAAGAGCTTATGAGTTAGGAAGTGCACAGCACGCCAACTTAACCATTTTAGACAAATATTACGATAAAGCTATAAAATACCTGATTTTCGGAAACGTATTAAAAAACAATACATACCCATTATCAGTAAGTGCTGAACGTGTTTTTCAAGCAATTGAAGCTATAAAATATGCGAAAAAAGTAGGAGCAACTGCAATCGCTCACGGAAGTACTGGTGCAGGAAACGATCAAATTCGTTTTGATTTGATTTTCCAGACTATTGCTCCGGAAATCGAAATCATCACACCAATTAGAGATTTAAAATTATCTAGACAAGAAGAAGTGGATTATCTGGCTCAAAACGGAGTTCACTATTCTTGGGAAAAAGCACAATATTCTATCAATAAAGGACTTTGGGGAACAAGTGTTGGAGGAAAAGAAACTCTAACTTCAGGTCAGCCATTGCCAGGTGAAGCTTATCCATCACAATTGCAAAAAGAAGGTGAAGAAAAAGTAACGCTTCATTTTGAACAAGGAGAATTAGTTGGTTTAAACGGAAAAACAGATAAACCATCAAACAATATTGTGGCGCTGGAAAAACTGGCAAGTGCTTATGCAATTGGTAGAGATATTCACGTTGGAGATACCATTATCGGAATTAAAGGAAGAGTTGGTTTTGAAGCTGCTGCGCCGTTAATTATCATCAAAGCCCACCATTTATTAGAGAAACACACTCTTGGAAAATGGCAACAATACTGGAAAGAACAATTAGGAAACTGGTACGGAATGTTATTCCACGAAGGTCAGTTCTTAGATCCGGTGATGAGAAACATTGAAATTTTCTTGCAAGACACACAAAAAACAGTAAACGGAACGGTAACAGTTTCATTAAAACCATATCATTTCTCACTTGACGGAATTGAATCTGAAAACGATTTGATGAATACAGGTTTCGGTCAATACGGAGAAATGAACAATGCCTGGACGTCTGACGATGCAAAAGGATTTATTAAGATTTTAGGAAATGCTCAAAATATTTTCTCATCTGTAAACAAATTAGATCATGATTAATGTCGGAATTATTGGTGGTTCGGGCTACACGGCCGGAGAACTTATCAGAATTTTAATGTATCACCCAAATGTAAACATCGATTTTGTTTACAGTACTACAAATGCGGGAAAACCGCTTTCTGTAGCGCATCACGATTTGATGGGCGATATTGAAATGAATTTCACAGCTGAAATTAATCCGAATGTGAATGTTGTTTTCTTGTGTTTAGGGCACGGAAAATCAATTTCATTTTTGAAAGAAAATCAGTTTGCGAGTCATACAAAAATCATTGATTTAGGAAATGATTTCAGATTGAATAAAGACGCTCATTTCGAAGGAAAAGATTTTATTTACGGATTGCCTGAAATCAATAAAGCCGAAATCAAAAAAGCAAATTATATCGCAAATCCTGGTTGTTTTGCAACAGCTATTCAGTTGGCATTATTGCCTTTAGCGAAGCACAATTTGCTAAATAATGATATTCATATTAATGCCACAACTGGAAGTACAGGAGCAGGAGTAAGTCTTTCGGAAACTTCTCATTTCAGTTGGAGAAACAATAATATGTCGCATTATAAAGCTTTTGAACACCAGCATTTGGGAGAAATTGGAGAAAGTTTAGTACAGTTACAGGACGATTTTGATAGCGAATTGCTTTTTATTCCGAATAGAGGAGATTTTCCAAGAGGAATTTTTGCGACGCTTTACACATTATGTGATGATAGTTTGGAAAATTTGGTTGCAAAATACGAAGAGTTCTATAAAGATGAGCCTTTTGTAACCATTACCACAACAAACATCAACATGAAACAAGTGGTGCAGACGAATAAATGTATTATTAGTTTATTGAAAAAAGGAAACCGGGTTCTCATAACATCAATTATAGATAACTTAACCAAAGGTGCTTCAGGACAAGCGATTCAAAACATGAATTTAATGTTCGGATTAGAAGAAACCACAGGTTTACATTTGAAACCAAGCGGATTTTAATTTTTAGTTTCAAGTTTAAAGTTTCAGGTTTCACGTTCTGTGTGTGACTCGAAATGGATACGAAGAAACATAACTAGTTTTAAGGTTTTAACTTTTAGTTTTCACGTTCAGTGAGTAACTTGAAACATGAAACCTGAGACAAAATAAACAAAACAAAAAATGAACTTATTCAACGTTTACCCATTATACGACATCACTCCAGTAAAAGCAGTAGATTGTACCATTATTGACGACAAAGGAGTAGAATACTTAGATTTATACAGCGGACATGGTGTGATTTCTATCGGACACACACAGCCGGATTATGTAGCAAAACTAAAGAATCAGATAGATAATTTAGGTTTTTATTCGAATGCCATTCAGAATCCTTTGCAGGTGGAATTGGCTCAGAAATTAGGAAAACTTTCTGGTCTTGAAGATTACGAATTATTTTTATGCAGTTCTGGAGCTGAGGCTAATGAAAATGCTTTAAAACTAGCTTCTTTCCATAACGGAAAATCAAGAGTTGTGGCTTTTGATAATTCTTTCCACGGAAGAACTTCTGCGGCAGTTGCTGTTACAGACAACAAAAAAATCGTTGCGCCAATAAATGCACAGCAAGTAGTTACTTTTTTACCTTTAAATCAAATAGAATTAGTTGAAGCTGAATTAGCTAAAGGAGATGTTACAGCAGTAATTATCGAAGGAATTCAAGGAGTTGGAGGTTTAGATCAAGGAACAACTGAATTTTTTCAGGCTTTAGAAAAAGCATGTAAAAAATACGATGTGGTTTTGATTTTAGATGAAGTACAATCAGGATACGGAAGAAGCGGAAAATTCTTCGCGTTTCAACATCACGGAATTAATGCTGATATTATTTCAGTAGCTAAAGGAATGGGGAACGGTTTCCCTGTTGGAGCAATTTTAATTTCTCCAAAATTCGAAGCAAGTTTCGGATTATTAGGAACAACTTTTGGCGGAAGCCACTTGTCTTGTGCAGCAGGAATTGCAGTTTTAGATGTAATTGAAAAACTTGATTTACAAAAGAATGTAAATGAAGTTTATGAATATTTCTTAGAGAAAATCAAAGAAGTAGAAGGAATCAAACAAGTAAAAGGAAAAGGATTAATGCTTGGAGTAGAGTTTGATTTTGATGTTGCAGCTTTAAGAAAGAAATTAATCATCGAAAAACACATTTTTACAGGAAGCGCGAACAATAAAAATCTATTAAGAATTTTACCGCCTTTAACTGTCAAAAAAGCAGATATCGATACGTTTGTAAAAGCTTTAAAAGAAAGTTTAGAAGAATTAAAAAACTAAACACGCAATTATCCTAACAGGTTTCTAAAACCTGTTAGGTATCAATAAGTTTCTATAAAAAGAAACAACCAAAAAACAACCAACCCACTTGAAATTATGAAACCATTATCAATTGAAACACGCAATGCGGTTTTGCGGGCTATGGCAAAGCTGGTCGAACAGGAGCGGAATGAGATAATCTTGACTAATCAGGAAGATCTTGCCGATTACGACGGCTCAGATTTAGCGATGGAAGAACGCTTAAAAGTAGATGATAAAAAAGTCGATGAGATGATTTTATCATTAAACCAATTAGCATCTCAGGAAGATCCTGTTGGTGTGGAGCGTTTTCATTTCACTCATGATAATGGAATAAAAGTGGTAAATAAAACAGCCGCTTTTGGAACGATTTTAATTATTTACGAATCTCGTCCAGATGTTACAATAGAAGCGGGCGGAATTGCGTTTAAATCCGGAAATAAAATTTTATTAAAAGGAGGAAAAGAGTCTTTAAAATCAAATTTGAAAATCGTAAGTCTTTGGCACAAAGCTTTAGAAGAAAACGGAGTTTCGACAGACTGGGTAGAATATCTGAATTACAACAGAACAGAAACTCAGGCGTTTTTAGAAAAACCAACTCAAAAAGTTGATTTAATTGTTCCAAGAGGAGGAGAAAAACTAATTGAGTTTGTAAAAGGACATGCAACGTGTCCTGTAATTGTAAGCGGACGAGGAAATAATTTTGTTTACGTTAATGAAAAAGCAGATACAGATTTGGCTTTAAAAGTGATTTTGAATGCCAAAACAGCTAAAATTTCAGCTTGTAATGCTTTGGATAAAGTTTTGATTGATTCGAAACTTCCTAATTTTGAAGGCTTCACAGCAATGCTGATTGAGGCTTTAATAGAAGCAAAAGTAGAAGTTATTGTAGATAAATTGTTAGAGAATTTCGAAAATACTAAGACGATCGAAAACGAAGATATTTGGTACGAAGAATTTCTGGATTATAAAATCGTAATCGGAACCATCGATTCTCAGGATCATGCAATTAATATGATTAATAAATATTGCGGAGGACATTCTGCAGCAATTATTACAAGAGATAACGAAGTTGCACAACAGTTTATGGAATCGATAGATGCCGCAGCAGTTTACCAAAATGCCTCAACCCGTTTTACAGACGGCGGACAATTTGGTCTGGGCGGAGAATTAGCAATCAGTACTGATAAATTGCATCAACGCGGTCCAATCGGCCTTCAACATCTCGTGACCAATAAATGGTACGTTTACGGAGAAGGACAAATTAGGTAATTGAGATAATATGAAAATTGAGGCAATTAGATAATTAGTAAATTCTAAAAAAAACTTAGAATCTCAGCATCTTAGAGCCTTAGTATCTTTAAATGACATGATAAAAAAACGGATTTTATTAAAAATAGGAAGCAATACTTTAACCAAAGAAACCAATCATATTTCGCGGGGAAAGATTGAAGACTTAGGGATACAGATTGCAGCTCTAAACGACGAATATGAGTTTATAATAGTAAGTTCCGGGGCAATTGCCGCAGCAAAGCAATTTGTAAAACTGGATAATCAGGATAAAGATGTTTTTGTGAAGCAGGCTTTGGCCTCTATCGGACAGCCTCATTTAATGCGGATTTACAATGAAAATTTTAAGGATTTAGGATTACACACTTCACAGTGTTTACTTTCTTATTCTGATTTCGAAAAAGAGCAGACGAAAAAGAACATTGTAAATACAATTAATGTATTGGTTAGAAACAATTACATTCCAATTATCAATGAAAATGATACCGTTGCGACAGATGAGATTCGGTTTGGAGATAATGACAAATTAGCGGCTTTAACAGCGGTGCTGCTAGATGTTGATATTCTGATAATTGCAACCAATACAAACGGAATTTACACGAAAGAATCAATTCATAATGAAGTTCCGGAAACGATTAAATTGGTAAATGATTTAAAATCGCTTGAGAAAGAAATCGGAGATTCAAAATCATCACACGGAACAGGAGGAATGCAATCTAAAATTGAAGCTGCCGGAATTGCGAAAGCGGCCCACATAGAAACCTGGATCGTCAATGGATTAAATGATAATTTTATTTTAAAGGCATTAAAAAACGAAATCCCGTTTACGAAAATAATCTAATGAGTGAATTAGAAAATTAGTTAATTAGATAATCACAATTATCCAATTTTCTAATTATCAAATTATCTAAATTAAAAAATATGAACTATATCTCAATAAAAGACATCAACTCATTATCAAAATGGGTAAAACAAGCGATAAAAATCAAAAAGAACCCGCTTAAAAATCAAAGTTTAGGAAAGAAGAAAACTTTAATAATGTTGTTTTTCAATTCTAGTTTGAGAACTCGTTTAAGTACACAAAAGGCGGCCATGAATTTAGGAATGAATGTTATGGTGATGAACTTTGGCAGCGAAGGCTGGACGTTGGAATTTGAAGACGGTGCTGTAATGAATTCAGGTGCTTCAGAACATATTAAAGAAGCAGCAGAAGTAGTTTCTCAATATGGTGATATCATCGCTATCCGTGCTTTTGCAGGTCTGGTTGACAAAGAAAAAGATTATGCCGAAACAGTTATTTCAGGATTTCTGAAACATGCTACAGTGCCAATCGTAAACATGGAAAGTGCTGTGCGTCATCCATTACAGTCGTTAGCAGATGCTATCACAATGGAAGAATTCAAAACAAAACACAAACCAAAAGTAGTACTTTCGTGGGCGCCGCATCCAAGAGCTTTGCCACAGGCTGTTGCGAATTCATTTGTAGAAATGATGCAGATGCAAAAGGATATGGATTTTGTAATCACGCATCCGGAAGGTTATGAACTAAGCCCGGAAATTACAAAAGACTGTAAAATTGAATACGATCAAAACAAAGCTTTTGAAAATGCTGATTTCGTTTACGTAAAAAACTGGAGCAATTTCAATGATTATGGAAAAGTAACGAACAGTGACCCAAATTGGACAGTTACTGCCGAAAAAATGGCTTTGACCAATAACGGAAAATTCATGCATTGTCTTCCGGTTCGTCGTAACGTAATTGTAAGCGATGAAGTAATTGACAGTGAAAATTCAATCGTAATTGAACAGGCAAATAACAGGACATATTCTGCACAATTAGTTTTACAGAAGATTTTGAAGAAATTGTAAACATAAGGTACAAAGGCACAAAGTTGCAGAGGTTCAAAGGTTTTAAAAGCTTTGAGAAAACCTTTGAACCTTTGTCTCTCTGAACCTCTGAACCTTAAAAATAATGAACGTATCAGTAATAAAAATAGGCGGAAACATCATCGATAATCCAACAGAATTAGAACAATTTCTAACTGATTTTTCTAAAATTGAAGGATATAAAGTATTGGTTCACGGCGGTGGAAAATCGGCTACAAAAATGGCGCAGAGTATTGGTTTGGTTCCGCAAATGATTGACGGACGCCGAATTACAGATGCTCCAATGCTTGACGTTGTGGTGATGATTTACGCTGGACAAATCAACAAACATATTGTGGCGCAATTGCAGGCAAAAAACAATAATGCAGTTGGTTTTTCTGGTGCTGATGGGAATTTAATCCAATCTGTAAAGCGAAATCACCCGACAATCGATTATGGATTTGTTGGTGACGTAAAACATGTCAATACAAAATTGCTAGCAACTTTATTAGAAGCTGGAATTGTACCTGTTTTCTGTGCGATTACACACGACAAAAACGGACAATTATTAAACACAAATGCGGATACGATTGCAAGTGAATTGTCAATTGCATTATCTGAAGTTTTTGATGTAACGCTAACGTATTGTTTTGAAAAACAAGGTGTTTTACAGGATTCAGAAGACGATTCGTCTGTGATTACGGAAATTAACGAAACATTATACAACAAACTAAAAGAAGAAAAAGTAATCCATTCCGGAATGATTCCTAAATTGGATAACTGTTTCAATAGTTTGTCACGAGGTGTACAGAAAATCAAAATTGGGCATCACAGAATGCTTCAAAATTCAGACGTTCTGCATACGACGATTACTTTATAAAAGAAAAAGTTGCTAAGTTTCAAAGAAACCAAGACTTTTGCAGTCTTAGAATTTCAGTCCCGATAGCTATCGGGATAGTATCAGTACCTAATTAAAATGAAAAATATAGAAACGCTTACCCAAGAAGCAATTAATTTATTAAGAAATCTGATTGAAACCCCTTCATTTTCAAGTGAAGAAGATCAAACGGCTCTTTTAATAGAAAATTGGTTCAGTCAAAATGAGATTCCTTTCAAAAGAGAAAACAATAATGTGTGGGCTTTCAACAAATATTTCGACAAAAAGAAGCCAACGCTTTTACTAAATTCACATCATGATACTGTAAGACCCAATCAGGCTTACACCAACGATCCGTTCAAAGCGATTGAAAAAGACGGTAAGCTTTTCGGTTTAGGAAGTAATGATGCCGGTGGATGTCTGGTTTCGTTGTTGGCGACGTTTGTACATTTTTACGAAAATCAAAATTTATCACATAATATCGTTATTGTTGCTTCGGCAGAAGAGGAAAGCAGCGGGAAAAATGGTTTAAACAGTGTTTTAAAACATTTACCGGAACTGGATTGCGCCATTGTGGGAGAACCAACATTAATGCAATTGGCTGTTGCAGAGAAAGGTTTATTAGTTCTTGACGTAAAAGTAAAAGGAACCGCAAGCCACGCCGCGCATCAAAACGATGATAACGCTTTATACAAATCAATTCCGGTAATGGAATGGTTTAAAAACTATAAATTCGACAAAATCTCAGACGTTTTAGGTCCGGTAAAAATGACTGTAACTCAGATCAACGCAGGGAAACAGCATAATGTAGTTCCTTCAGAATGTGATTTGGTGGTTGATATTCGTGTAAACGACTGCTATACTAATGCTGAAATTTTAGAAGTAGTTACAGCCAGTGTAAATGCCGAAGTGAAACCAAGATCCATGCATTTGAATGCTTCGTCTATTCCAATTGCTCACGGTTTGGTACAGGCCGGAATAGCTTTAGGAAGAACCACTTATGGCTCTCCAACATTATCAGATCAATCGGTGTTGAGTTGCCAGTCCTTGAAATTAGGACCAGGAGAAACCCTACGGTCGCATTCAGCAGACGAATTTATTTTTGTAAATGAAATTGAAGAAGGAGTTGACTTGTATATCAAAATACTAACCGATTTCTTTAAATTATAAAATTATTCAGGAGCTATTCCCGCTATCCGTTGCAATCTTTTATTTTTTAAAGAAAAAAATAAAAGGATTTCCACTACTATCGGGGCTAGAAACACTATCAATATAAACGATGACATTATAAATAAGTTAGAAAATAACTTCAAAGATTCGACAAAGAGAAGAATCTAAAGGTCTAAAATCTAAGAAGTCTAAAAATCTAACTATCTAAGAAGTCTAAAAATCTAAGTTATGAAACTTTGGGAAAAAGGAATACCAACAGATAAACAAATCGAACAATTCACAGTTGGAAACGATCGTGAACTGGATTTAGTTTTAGCAAAATACGATGCTTTAGGTTCAATCGCTCACGCTAAAATGTTGGGACAGATTGGTTTATTAACTTCAGAAGAAACCGCTTCTTTGGTTGATGCCTTAAACGAAATTATCGCTGATATCGTAGTTGGAAATTTCGAAATCGAAGACAGTTTCGAAGATGTACATTCTAAAATCGAATATCTTCTAACAGTTAAATTAGGCGATGCTGGAAAGAAAATCCACACTGCGCGTTCTCGTAACGATCAGGTTTTAGTAGATGTTCATTTGTATTTAAAAGACGAATTAAAAGCGATAAAAGAACAAGTAAAAACGCTTTTTGATTTGCTAATGGAATCTGCAGAAAAACATCAAAACGTTTTATTGCCAGGTTATACGCATTTGCAAATCGCGATGCCATCGTCATTCGGAATGTGGTTTTCTGCTTATGCGGAAAGTTTAATCGATGATATTACGATGCTGAATGCAGCTTCAAAAATTGTAGATCAGAATCCGTTAGGTTCTGCTGCGGGTTACGGAAGTTCATTCCCAATCAACAGAACCTTTACAACTCAGGAATTAGGTTTTGAAACTTTAAAGTATAATGCTGTAGCTGCACAAATGAGCCGTGGAAAGGCAGAGAAAACAGTGGCTTTTGCCATGACAAGTGTGGCAGGAACGTTATCAAAATTCGCCATGGATGTTTGTTTGTATATGAGCCAGAACTTTGATTTTATTGGTTTGCCTGCGCATCTTACAACAGGATCAAGCATTATGCCTCACAAAAAGAATCCGGATGTTTTTGAATTGATCAGAGGAAAATGCAATAAGATTCAGGCACTTCCATACGAAATCACTTTAATTACCAATAATCTTCCAAGTGGTTACCACAGAGATTTGCAGCTTTTAAAAGAAGGTTTATTTCCTGCGATTCAAAATTTAAAAGCTTGTCTGGATATAGCTATATTTTCAATTAAAGATATTACGGTGAAAGATCATATTTTAGAAGATAAAAAATACGATTATTTGTTTACGGTTGATACTTTAAACGAAATGGTGGTTGACGGAATGCCTTTTAGGGATGCTTACAAAGCCGTTGCCGAACAGTTAGAAGCAGGAACTTATAAATCTCCAAAAGAAACCAGACACACCCACGAAGGAAGTATTAATAATTTGTGTTTAGATGCAATTAAAGACAAAATGAAAGCAGCTTTTTAGAAGTTCTTTTAAAAAGTATAAAAAAATACAGAAACCGATTTGTGAATTGTACAAATCGGTTTTTTATTATTTATAGTTTAAGAAATTTTAAACGGACTTATTCTTTATTGATCAGTATTATTATACTAAAAAAAAAAAACAGTAGCAGACTTAAATTCTGCTACTGTTTTTAAAATTTATTAATAGTTTAAAACTAATTTTTAATTACCTTAAAAGTTTTAACTTTATTATCAATTTGAACTTTACACACATAGACACCTTGAGCAAGGTTTGCTACATTTAATTCTAATTTTTCATTAGAGGTAACATTTTTTGCAAGGTTTAAAACTTTAGTTCCGTTTGAGGAGTAAACATCAACAATTGCTTTACCATTTTCTATACTTGAAAATTCGATATTTAAAACGTTGTCTAAAACCGTTGGGTAAACTTTAAGTTCTGAATCAGCTACATTATCATTTACTCCTAAAGTATTAGGGCAACTTGTAGAAATTACACCATCAGCAGTGACTTGTAATGTGGCTCCTGCTCCGCAATCTTCATCTTTAACATAAGTAGCTACTTGTGATGTATTAAGTTTTGTATATGAGTATGATGGCTTGGAAACTGTTCCAATATTTGCGACTGAAACAGGCGTAGAACTTGCTCCCTGAACAGAACCACTGAATTCTAAACCAATTGTTCCTCCATCACCAGAGTAAGATTGATAAACTTTTGCTATTGTTTCAAAATTACTATTTTCAACATAACAAGTTGTATTATTGTCTCCTCCGCCTAAACCTATAGCTAATGATCCAGAAACAGAGGTTTTATAGTAACAATTTAAGATATGTAATTCAGCATTTCTTGCTCTTGGCATTCTCTCTTTACAACCTTCAGCCCAATAACAGTTTTTAAAAGTAATACTATAATGACCATCAGTAGGGAAATCATCATGATCAGAACCTATCAAATTTGAAAAACGGTGGTCATTTGTAAAATTTGTTACATTTCGGGGTATTGGTTGTTCTTTGTAAGTAAATTTACACCATGATATTGTAATGTTGTCAGCTTTTCCTTTGTTATCAAAATTTCCATCCATTCCGTCCTGAAATTCACAATGATCAACCCAGATATTGGTACCTTCATTAGTAATTAAATCTCTACCATCTACATCAAAAGCACCAGGCCCCTGAAATACAAGATTTCGGAATATAACATTAGATGAATTTTCTTTAAGACCAAAAATCCCGGATACATTCTTCGAAGTTGTTGCATTATTGATATCTATTTGAGTATTTTTCAGAATTGCGCCAGGCATTCCAATAATAGTTTTATTATTTAATTGTACACTCAGATAAGTACAATCAATTGTTCCGGGAGCTACCAAAATTACTGATGTAGACGGATCAAGAGATTTAAGTGCATCTGATAATTGCTTATAAGTAGAAACAGTTACAGTATTAGAAGGAGTCGGGGTTCCTCCACCAGTCGCAGCAGCGCCAAAGCCTTCAGGTACAGGCATGTAGTAGTTTTGAGCAAAAATGCCCGAAAAACTAAGTAGGAAAAGAATTAGGGGTAATGTCTTTTTCATTGTTTAAAAATTAATTAATTGTTTTTAAATTGTTTACAAGTGGTTAATGTAATCGATTGCACAAATTTAATTCAATAAAATTTATTATAGATATATTGCCATTACTATTATTATTTTGATAGTGCAGTTTTGTATTAATACATCCTTTACAGCTATATTTATGGGAATGTGTTAAATTTTGGGAAGTTTTTTTAAAAATACGTAACCTTTTATATTGACAATAAGATTTTGAAAGCAGTAACATTTTGTGATAAAAATTGAATACGAATCAGTGATTTCATTTAGAATTTGATTAATTTTATAAAAAATTAAATGATGAATAAAATAGTATTTTTAGTTTGCAGTGCAGTCTTTTTAATGGCAGCACAAGTTCAGGCTCAAACAAGTATCAATAAACCTAACACAGAAAAAGTTATGGCGAAACAAACCATTTATCAGTTTAAGGTACAGGATTTATCAGGAGATACTTTTGATTTTTCTTCTTTAAAAGGAAAAAAAATCATGGTTGTAAACACAGCTTCAAAATGTGGTCTGACACCTCAGTATAAAGAATTAGAAGCTTTGTATAAAGAATATGGATCTAAAGGTTTTGTAATTGTGGGTTTTCCGGCAAATAATTTTGCTTCTCAGGAGCCGGGTACAAGTAAGGAAATCGCTGCTTTCTGCCAGCAAAATTATGGGGTAACTTTTCCAATGATGGACAAAGTTTCTGTGAAAGGTGATGATATGTGTGAAATTTATAAATTCCTTACTCAAAAATCTAAAAACGGTTTGCAGGATTCTGAAGTAGAGTGGAATTTTCAGAAATATTTAATTAATGAAAAGGGTGAGCTGGTAAAAGTTATTAAGCCAAGAACATTGCCAACAGATCCTGAAATTGTGAATTGGATAAAAGGATAATATTTAAAGAAAAATATTTGAAATGAGATTTTTGGGAAACTGGAAATCTCATTTTTTTTGGGGAAGTATTAGGAATTGTTTGAAAACATAACAGCAAAAAGGCTGCCTTTTTAGACAGCCTTTGTATTAGTAATCCAGTTTGTGGTTATCTTCCCAAAAAAGAAACCCCCAGATTGATTGCAAAATATGAAACGGGATGATTAATTTCTCCAGATTCAAACCCGTAGATGTATTTACCGGCAATTGTCAATGCTATTTTTGGGTCTACCTTGTATTCCAGACCAATTTCAGGCTGTAATGCAAAATTCCATGACTCTTGTTCTATGGTATAAATATACATATCAGTATTACTACGATTGTAAACTACTCCTAAACCTAAACCTGCATAGGTATTTATTTTGTCGTTTTGTTTGAAGTAATAATCTACTGTTGCCAATATCGGAACAGAGTTATTTGTTCTGTATTGTTTTCCAGAAAGCGAAGTAGTTCCTTCTGTATAAGTGTCATAAGGTAAGTCACTATAGAAAACGTTCCATCCGGTAGTAAAACCAACAGCTACCTGAGGTTTCACAAATTTTGAATAAGTGAATGAAAATCCACGAAAACTCGCATCGCATATATAATCTGAGAACTCACCACTTGGAAATCCGATCGAATACGATAAATTAGTAACAGACTGAGCACTCATATTACTAATTGTTCCTAATAGAATTAGGCTTAATATAAATTTTTTCATAAGTTAATTAGTTTTAAGATAAGGAGATTGTGCAAAAGCCTGATCTATTCCTTTTGTTACTCTGTTTACATCATAATTCCAGGTTACTAAACCTGCTGCTGCTGAAACCCATACCGCCGGACTTGTACCTGTTGGGCTTTGTACCTCAGGGTCTGAAATCGTCATTAGTAAACTACCTGTTGTATAGGAGCTTATACTAACATAAGGCGGGTAATACCATCCCCAGTAAGGAGGGTAATAACCTCCGTACCACCAATCATACCAATAGGAGAAAAATACTGTCGTAGATTTCATCATTGCCGGTGTAAGCAATACATCCGGTGAACTGCTTATAGGTGTTTCTGTCCAGCCTAATGCAGACATGTTACTTTTAATTGATGCTAATATCGGAGTTGCATATTGAGTCTCCATATAAACAAAAGTAGTGTCTCCGTCTTCTATTTTAACATCTACAACAATTTTGTCAGGGATGGCGTAAGTACCTTTTGAAGCGAAATCATAATCTTTGATGTAATCAGTATAAACCACATCCAAATCAGAATAGCTATCAGGTTCATCCAGCTGACATCCTGAGAGCAAAATGAATGCTCCAAGACATAAAAATAAATTCTTTTTACTTTTCATTTGATTTTTTAATTAAGATTAGTCTCACGAATTTAAGAAAAATCAATAAAAAGTAATGTTATTAACGGTTAAATGGAAGGTGTAATGTATTGATAATTTGTTAGTTGCTTTTTTTATATTAAGAGAGTGGGGTGGTAGAATGAAAAATTATTCTAAAATTAGCTGCATAAAAACCAGATCCAGCCAGTGATCAAATTTATAGCCAACTTCACGAATTGTTCCTGTGGCAACAAATCCGAATCTTTCATGAAAAGCAATGCTTCCGGCATTGTCTGCATCTATAGCGCCAATCATAACATGATATCCTTGCTCTTTTGCCAGACGAATAAGTTCTGTTAAAATTTTTGAACCAATACCTTTTCCAGTCACATGATCGACCACATACACAGAATGTTCGACAGTATATTGATAACCAATTTTTTCACGAAATTGTCCGTAACTTCCAAACCCTACAACTTCTCCGTCTAAATCGGCGACAACAACAGGCAGGTTTTTAGAAAGTTTATCTTCAAACCATTTAGTCTGGACTTCGATAGTCTGAATATCATAGCTGTAATTTGCGGTAGTATGTAATATAGAATGATTGACAATTTCAAGAATTTTTTCCAAATCAGTTGATTTGGCCAGTCTAAGAGTTATATTCATACTAAATTAAGTTTAATGAGTTTTATTAATAAAATTTAACGCCTTTTATTTTCAAAATAAAAAACGACAAAAGAGACAGAATGGTTAATTTTATTGAAAAAATCAGTTTTTGCAAAGATATTGTCTTTTTCTAATAAGCGCTTAATATCTTTTGTGTTTATAAACAAAATCAGACCTTAAGTTTGTAACTTTGTGTTCAGAAAAAGAAAATTTTTAGTAGTTGATTTTCTTAAAAAATAACATGCCATTAGAATGATTTACCCCAAAATACCACTTGCTCAAAGTATTATCGAAATTTGTTCAGCAAAAGAAATCCATAATATCATAATTTCTCCGGGATCCAGAAATGCTCCTTTAACGATTGGTTTCGCCCAAAATCCTAATTTTAAATGTTACAGCATTGCAGACGAGCGATGTGCGGCTTTTTTTGCACTGGGAATTGCTCAACAAACCAAAAAGCCAACAGCAATTGTCTGTACTTCAGGATCTGCATTATTAAATTATTATCCGGCTATAGCTGAAGCATTTTACAGTCAGATTCCGTTAATTGTAATTTCGGCAGACCGACCACAAAATAAAATTGATATTGGAGACGGACAGACCATTCGTCAGCAAAATGTTTTTCAGAATCATTCGGTTTTTAATGCCAATTTGACTGAGGAAGCATCTGAAGAGAATGATTTAAAAATAAGCGAAGCCATAAACACTGCTATTCTTCAAAAAGGACCTGTTCATATCAATGCTCCTTTTGAGGAACCTTTGTATGAAACCGTTGAAACACTTTCGGTTCGCCCAAAAATTACTTATTTGGATGAAATTACAGAAACAAAATCAATTGAAAATTTGGGAGAATTGGCTTCAATTTGGAACACTGCTAAGCGAAAACTTATTTTAGTGGGTGTAAATGAAGCAGGCTCAATTGATGAAGAAGTAATAATAAATTTGGCAAAAGATCCTTCTGTGGTGGTACTTACAGAAACTACTTCTAATTTGCATCATCCTAATTTTATTAACAGTATTGATACTTTAATTACTCCTTTTGATGATGCTGATTTTAAGGAGTTTGAGCCGGAAATTTTAGTGACTTTTGGTGGAATGGTAGTATCAAAACGTATTAAAGCTTTTTTACGAAAATATAAACCTCAACATCACTGGCATATAGATACATTACGTGCATACGATACTTTCAATGCATTGACAAAACATGTTGTAATGCAGCCAAATGATTTCTTCAGAGATTTTTTTTCTAGGACCATTTTTGCTGAAAGTGATTATTTCAAACAAATCAATGAAATTTACGAGCAGCGAAAAATTAGAAAGAAAAAGTATTTAGATAAAATTCCGTTTTCTGATTTTAAAGTATTCGAAAAGGTAATCGAATCTTTACCAAAAAATAGTCAGTTGCAGATAAGTAACAGTTCTGCCATTCGATATGCCCAATTAATAGATATTGATTCGACTATAGAAGTTTTTTGCAACAGAGGAACAAGCGGAATCGATGGCAGTACATCAACAGCAATCGGAGCAGCAACAGGGAGTTCAAAGCAAACCATTTTTATTACTGGCGATATTAGTTTTTTGTACGACAGTAATGCTTTGTGGAACTCATACATTCCTAAAAATTTTAAAATTATCCTCATCAATAATGGAGGTGGAGGGATTTTCAGGATTTTACCGGGTCACGAAGAAAAACCTGTTTTTAATACCTATTTCGAAACTTCACATCACCTGACAGCAGAGCATCTTGCAAAAATGTATCAATTGAATTATTTTAAAGCTACAGATTCTGCTTCATTAGAGCAAAATATAAAATCTTTATATGCAGCTAATGATGTTCCGGGCATATTAGAGATTTTCACGCCAACTGCTGAAAATGATGTTATCCTGAAACAGTTTTTTAAAGAGTTGGTTTAAAATAATATATAAAAGAAAAGCGCCTAAAAATGGCGCTTTTTTATTGCCTTTTTTTCTATCTAATGGGAATTGGAAAAATAGGAATGCTTGAATGACCTAATGCATCAACTGTTTGTACAGCAAAGAAATAGTTGTCTTTAGAATACGGAATTTCAGCTTTGGTGTCTTTAACAAAAAAAGTCTTTTCCCAATGAGGTGATGAAGTTTCGCGCATTAGAATTTGATAGCCGAATTGTGGTTTGTCTGCTGGAGCATTCCAAATTAATGTAGAGGAATTAGAAAGGTTTTTAACTTCAATTCCAACATTTACTGGAGCTTTTGGAGACCAGGCCAGATTAGCCAAAACAGCTAAATTGGCACATGTGTTTTTTCTCAAATAATCAAAATCCATAAATTCAGGAAGATCACCAAATTTAGTGTTGTTTTCTGTTCTTAAATCCTGATGCTGGTGATCAAAATTTTCGTTCATTTCGCAAAAACGAACCGCAGTAAAACCATTTTGACTAAAAGGAGTATGATCACCACCACGTAAAAAGCGATCATTTCTGTACACTAATTTTACAGAAAGCTGATCAACATATTGTTCTGTGACCATTTTAATATAACGAGCTAATAATCTTGACGGACTGTCATTATCGCGATTTGTTGCTTTACGCATTTTAGCTTCTTCTTCAGTTTCTAAAAACGGAATAGTTTCACTAAAAACCCTCACTTGTGTATTATCTCTTAAATTAGTTCCGTTAGATAAACTGTTGCCAATCATATCATTATTTAGCATGGCAAGAATATTCCAGTTTGATGCTTTTGCTAACTCCGCTAAATGTCTGGCGCCGTATAATCCTTGTTCTTCACCTGTTACAGCTACAAAAATTATGGTAGCAGAAAAAGATCTTTTGCTCATTATTTTTGCAAGCTCCATTACCGCTGCAACTCCTGAACCGTCATCATTTGCACCTGGTGCATCTGATTTTACATTCATTACATCAGAAACACGCGAATCAAGATGGCCGCTAATAATAAGTACACGAGTATCATTAGGATCTGTTCCTTTTAAAGTTGCCATTACATTCCCAAGCTGACTGTCAACTTTAATTCGTTTTCCATCTGCTTTAACCGTAAAATAATCTATTGTAGAAGTCAGTCTTCCGCCAGATTCCAAAGCATATTTGTCAAATTCAGATTTTACCCATTGTTGTGCGGCACCAATTCCTTTTGTTTTGCTTTTAGTATCGCTTAAAGTATGTCTGGTTCCAAAAGTGACTAATTTTCGAACAGTTGCTTCCAAATTTTGAGCTTTAACTTCAGAAATCATTTGTTTTATCTCTGGATCTTCAGCAACCTGAGATATGGCGATTTGAGAAAAGATAAAAAAGATAAAAACGAAATAAAAGATATTTTTTTTCATTTGATGAGGGAATTATTTAAGGTTCTCAAATTTAATTAAAAACTATAGATTATAATAAAAGGGGGTCGTTCATTTTATGCAAAATATTTTTCGCTTTACCATTTTCAAACTTCGTACATTTGCACTTTAAAACTTAGCTAAGTTAG
Source organism: Flavobacterium calami (assembly GCF_038290035.1). NCBI lineage: Bacteria > Pseudomonadati > Bacteroidota > Flavobacteriia > Flavobacteriales > Flavobacteriaceae > Flavobacterium > Flavobacterium calami. The sequence goes on along the minus strand of NZ_JBBYHS010000007.1, from coordinate 82,097 downwards.
TTTAGAACTTCAAGAATATGATTGAAATAGGAAAATACAATACACTTACTATATTACGTGACACCAAAGTTGGTCTATTTTTAGGAAATCCTGAAAAAGACCCTGAAGGTATTCACGATATTTTATTGCCCAACAAATACGTTCCCAATGAATTTGAAATAGGAGAAGAACTGGTTGTTTTTGTCTATCTGGATCACGAACAGCGTCCGGTGGCTACTACGCTTGAACCTTATATTTTTCTGAACGAATTTGCTCTTTTGAGGGTAAATTACATCAATCAGGTGGGGGCATTTATGGATTGGGGAATGGAGAAAGACATTTTGGTTCCGTTTAAAGAACAGGCTCGTCCTATGGAAAAAGGAAAACGTTATCTGGTATATCTTTATATGGATGAAAAAACCAATCGCTTAGTAGCTTCCAGCAAAACAAACCAATTTTTAAGTAATGATAATTTAACTGTTGAAAAAGGAGAAGAAGTAGATTTGATAGTTTCACATATTACCGAATTAGGAATCAATGTTATCATCAATGAACAGCACAAAGGACTGCTTTACAAAGACGAAGTGTACGATGATTCGATAAGAACCGGAGACAGAATGCGCGGCTACATCAAAAACATTCGTCCTGATAATAAAATAGATGTGGCGCTGCAGGTACAGGGGTACGAAAGTATTGAACCTAATGCAGAGAAGATTTTAAATGAACTAAGGGCGAGTCGGGGTTTTTTACGTTTGAATGACAATTCGCATCCTGAAGACATTAAAACAGTTTTGAAAATGAGTAAAAAAACATTTAAAAAAGCAATCGGAGCTTTATATAAAGAAAAACTCATCGAAATAAAAGATGACGGAATTTATTTGGTTAAAGAATAAATTAATTCAAAAAAAGCTCAAAAGTTTTATACGACTTTTGAGCTTTTTTTATTTTTTTCGATGTTTCCATCTTTTGTGTGTCCATAAATAATATTCAGGAGCTTCAAGAATTTGTTTTTCGACTTCTTTTATATACATTTCTGTAATTTTAAAATCTTCAAAGTCTTTTGGATTGTCGGCAAGGGTAAGAAAAGTAGCTTCATAATAACCTCTTTTTACTTTTTTAACTTTTACCATTATAACACTTAAATCGTATTTCTTTGCGAGCATTTCAGCACCTGTATGTACAGGAACTTCAATTCCCATAAAATCATTTGAATGAAAAATACGGTCTAATTTCGGCGACTGATCACTGGCTAACCCATATAAGCTCAATTTTCCCTTCCGCTGGTTTTGTGCCATAAGCGGAATTGTATTTTTTGTTGGAATCATTTCGCAATTGTATTTTGAACGTATTTTTCGAACCAGTTTATCAAAATACGGATTAGCGAGCTTCTTATATACAGCAATTCCCTGAAATCCAAGTTTTGGATTAATGGTCAAAAGCCATTCGTAACTGGCATAATGGGAAGCTACCAATATCACGCTTTTTCCTTTTTTAGCATAATCTAATATCAAATCTATATTAGTTACATGAAATCTTTTTTCCATTTCTTCAGGCGAAATACTCATTGTTTTGATCATTTCCAAAAACATATCGCACATGTGTCTGTAGAATTTTTTTTCAATCGTTTTTCTTTCAGAATCACTTAAATGCGGTAAAGTAAGTGCCAGATTCTCACGAACTACTTTTTTACGGTAACCAATAATATAATACACCAAAAAATAGACGCAATCTGAAAACCAGTAAAATATTCTAAAAGGGAGTATAGAAATAAGCCAGAGAAAAGGATAGGCTAAAATATAAACAAGAAATTGCATGTAATTTTTTTTTGCAAATATAAAGTAAAAATGAATAGCCTGTTATATTTTGGCTTGTTGCTAACTTCTGTTTAAAGAATGATTATATTTACATTTCAAATTAAATATTTTTTATGAATACCATTTTAATCGGAATTATAGTTGCCAATGTTCTTATCAGTTACAAGGGGTTTAATGATTATGCTTTTTTCAGAAAACACGAATTTCATGTCGGTAGTATTCGTTCGGGTGAGCAGTTAAGAATGCTTACATCCGGATTTCTGCATGTGGATATGATGCATTTGATTTTTAATATGCTCACCCTTTGGTTTTTTGCTCCTGTTGTAATCAATTGGATGGGAAATTTTTCTTTTGCAATGATTTACTTTGGAAGTCTGATTTTTGGAAGTTTGCTTACAATGCTATTTCATAAAAATGATTACAGTTACAGAGCAGTCGGTGCTTCGGGAGCAGTAACGGGAGTTTTGTATTCGGCTATTTTATTACAGCCAGATATGATGTTGGGAATCTTTTTTGTCATTCCAATTCCGGCCTATCTTTTCGGAATCTTATATTTATTGTATTCTATTTATGGAATGAAAGCTAAAAATGACAACATTGGTCATACAGCACACTTTGGAGGTGCTGTAGGCGGATATTTGATTACTTTGGTAAAAGAGCCATCCTTGATTATGGATCATAGTTTAATGACTATTTTATTAGCAATCCCAATTTTGATTCTTTTTGTAATGGCTAAATTAGGAAAATTGTAATGCTGGCATAACTTTTGAAATGCCCATATCAATAATTTAAAATATAACAAAAATGAAAAAACTAGTATTATTTTTAACAATCATGTTTATGACTATGTCTTACGGACAGGAAACCAAACAAATCCCCCTAATCAATGTTAACGGGGAAGGAAAAGTAAAAGTAGCGCCAGATCAGGTTTGTATTTCGGCTACGATTGAAACAAAAGGAAATAATGCTAAGGATGTCAAAAAACAAAATGACGAAAAAATGGATGCTGTTTTAAAATTCATTAAAAAGATGAATATACCAACGGCTGATTTCAAAACCAAACAAGTTGCGCTGAACCCGCAATATGATTACGAAAAAAAGAAAACAAGTTATAATGCAGTTCAGACTGTAGAAATTGTGGTAAAAGATTTGTCTAAATATGACGAATTGATGGAAGGTCTGGTACAGCAGGGAATCAACCGTATTGACCGTGTATCTTTTGAATCTTCTAAAGAATTGCAATTACAGTCTGAAGCCAGAAAATTAGCAATGAAAGATGCTAAGGCAAAAGCAGAAGATTATGTTTCTGTATTAGGTCAGAAAGTTGGAAAAGCTTTTGTTATTTCTGATAATTCACAAGTATATCGTCCGCAGCCAATGTATGCTTCTATGAGAATGAAAGAAAGTGCTGATGCATTGGGAGCTTCAAATGAAACGCTGGCTATTGGAGAAATCGAAATTACAGCAAACGTTAGTGTGAGTTTTCATTTGGATTAAAAATTTTAAAATTCCAATATCAAAAATCCAAATTCCAATTATATATGGAATTTGGATTTTTTTTGCTGTATACTTTAATTTTTGGATCAAAAAGATCATTAGTTACAATTTTTAAAAGTTGAAATAAAAAGACAGTTTAAATTACATATTGATTTCTTAGATTTGTATGAAGCACCATAAAACTCTTTTTATTATGCCAATAATTGAACAATCAGAATATAATTTTCCTTCTATTTTTCATCGTAACAGGCACATTTCTACTATTTATGCGGCTTTGTTTAAAAAATTTGATGTTCCTGATTACACAAGGGAGAAACATGAATTAAACGACGGGGATTTTATCAATATTGATTTTGTTATAAATGATCCTAAAAAAGCAGTTATTTTATGCCATGGTCTGGAAGGGGATTCGCGAAGGACTTATAATAATAGCTGTGCGGCTTATTTTCAGCAGAAAGGGTTTTCAGTTTTCGCATGGAATAACCGTACCTGTGGCGGAGAAATGAATCGACTTCCGAGACTTTACCATCATGGTGCTGTTGATGATTTGGACGAAGTGGTTCAGTTTGTTTTAAAAAAAGGATTCGAAGATGTTTATTTGATTGGGTATTCAATGGGAGGTGTTCAGCTCCTGAATTATTTAGGCTGGACAAAAATTGATAAGCGTATAAAAGCTGCCGTCTCAATTTCTGTTCCGACACATATTGCAACAAGTGCTGCTATTCTTAAACAAGGCTTTAACAGGGTTTATTTAAAAAATTTTACAATTGATATCAAAAAAAAACTGAAACATAAAGCCGCACAATTTCCGGATTTTATAAACCGTGATCAGATTGATAAAATTTCATCTTTTGATGAAGTCGATCAGTATTTTACCGCACCACTGCATGGTTTTGCGAGCAGGGATGATTATTATGAACGTGTCTCACCCGAATTTTCCCTTCAAAATATTACTATTCCGGTTTTAATTATTAATTCACTCGATGATCCTTTTTTGGGTGAAAGGTGTTATCCGTGGAGTATTGCTCAGGACAGTACATACATCTATTTGGAAACTCCCAAATATGGAGGACATTGTGCTTTTCCTCTACGTGACTCAGTATATTCTTATGCAGAAAAAAGAGCGTATAATTTTTTTGAATCTGTGACTTATAGAACTCTTAAAGATTAATAACCCGGAATTTTGAATAAAATAGAATATCTGATTATGAACTATTTCAGTCTTAAATGGGTTATTTATTCTTCGAATTCTGCTCCAGAGGCTACAAGACGAAAAAGAGGCTCGTATTTTTTAATCTGAAATCCCAAATCTTCGTCTTCATTTACCGGTCCGATACTGCCCTGTAAACAATATAATTTCTGGTTCTGAACAAAAATAAATTGCAGCATTCGTATTTTCATAGGATCATTATCATAGTCTAATAATTCCTCAACTTCTACCATTAAAGCGGGAATATCATCAATACTTACAGACTCAGTACGAATGAGTTTGGTTTGTGCAGGCAGAAATGATAAAATTGATTTTTCAGTCAATTTAATACTGTGCAGTTCTTGTGGTAAATCATACACTACAATTAATATTTTTTCATTACCATTTCCATAATAACTGGTAAATTGCTGAATCGTTTCAGGCATTTCAGCTTCTTCTGCAAGCCAGCTTTTTGGTATTGGAATTTTTAAAGACGTTTTTTCTGCTTTAGGATGATTTTCTGTAGTAAAAAAATCTACATGACCGTCTGTAATCTCCTGATGTGGGGCATCGTGATATTTGAAAGACAAAATTCCTTTTGAGACCGAAATATTATTGACGAAATAAGATCTCTCTTTTATTTTTAAGAGGAAATCATGTGCGTATTTTTCTTTTTCAATAGGATTTAAAAGCTCTTGGTTTAAGAGAGAATCAATTTTGATATATAATAATTTCAACTGAGAGTTGTCAAGCTCTTCTTTTAAAAACCGCTTAATATTATTTTCTGCTCGTCCAAAAACGGTTTTTAAACTTTGTTGCGCTGAAGTTACATTAGGTTTAAGCTGCGGAAACTGGACTGCAACTTTTTGAAGTGCGGCATTCTGTCCTTTAAGAAAAGCGTACGTTTCAATGGCAAATGATACTTTTGGATTGTATTTTTCATTTTGTGAAAGACACAAGACTGGAAATAATATGTATAAAAGAAATACAATTCTAACCATGGTATAGGTGGACTTAAAATTTTAATTCCAAATGTGTCAAATACCTTGTTTATTTTCTTACATAATTTTATAAATATATTATACAATCTCCATTAATTTTTAAAATCTGGTAGAATCATTTTTTTTTCAATCATAACGATCTTTTCATAACGTCCGTGATTACTTATTGAAACGTCTGTAACTGTATTCTTTTCAGAAATATAGAGATACGGAATACCATTTTGTGTTTTTACAATTCCTTTTTTCTCTATTTCAACTATGTTATTAAGATCTTCAGGAATCAAAGCAGCCGTAGTGTGAATTATTTTTGATGTTTTTAAAGTTTTAGTGTAATATTTGTTTCCATTACAGCTTACAACACCATAAATATGCTTATCTAATGTGATTATGCTGCAAGATAGTTTTTGAGGAATGTATTCCCGTACTTTAGTCTGCCGGTTGTAAATTTTATAAGCAGCTTCTTTCATGCTCCATAAAAGCCACACCATAATTTCAGGATCATGATAGTTTGTTATGAGCTGCTTTTCTGTATCGGTAAAAAGTTTTTCGATAAATCCCTTACGGCGCCAATTGCTTTCTATTCGGGACTGTCGAAGATCTATGATATCGTTTCCAATCATTTAGCAGACAGTTTAGTTTCTATAATTTCTATGGCAGTTTTAACATCAAGCATGCGTTCCATATCTGTGTTTTCAATTACTACGTCAAATTGCTCCTCAATATCGAGCACAATATCCACCAGATTAGCGGAGTTAATTTTTAAATCATTTATAAAATCAGTTTCTTCAGTAAGATTTTCGTAAGCTTCTTTATCTGCAGCATACGGTTTTATAATGTCTTTTAATTGCTGGGTAAGTTCTTGTCTTTCCATTTTTAGTTTTCAAATTTTTTAAATATTACACATGCATTTACATCACCAAAACCAAAACTGGCTTTGGCAATTATATTAAGATTAGTATTAATAGTTTCTAAGGGTACTTTTGAATGATCTATAAGTAATGCAATTTCTGGATGAAGGTCTGCACAGTTTATGTTTCCAAACAAAAAGCTTTCGTGAAGCTGCAAGACAGATGCCACACTTTCGATACTTCCGGAAGCGCTCAGACAATGTCCTGTAAGACTTTTTAAAGAATTGATATAAGGAAAATTAGTGTCTTTTCGCTGTAATGCTTTTGTCCAGTTTTCAATCTCCAGACTGTCTTTTGTCGTGGCTGTAAGATGCCCGTTTATGGCATTAATATCATTCGAATTTATACCCGAATTTGTAATGGCATTTTTGATGCAATGCTGAACTGCAGTACTGTTTGGTGCTGTCATGCTGCCGCCATTACGCTGTCCGCCTGAATTGACGTTTCCGCCCAGTATTTCTGCATAAATTAAAGCTCCGCGTTCTAAAGCACTTTCTAAATCTTCAACCACTAATGCCCCGGCACCACTTCCTGGAACAAACCCTGCAGCCGAAGCACTCATGGGCCTCGATCCTTGTGAAGGATTTTCGTTATATTTTGAAGGACAAACCCGAAGCGCATCAAATCCTGCCCAGATATAGGGTCCACTGTCTGAAGTACTTCCGGCAAGTATCCTTTTCGCCTGACCTGATTGAATCCTGTCATAAGCCATTAAAATCGCTTCGGTACCGGTTGTGCAGGCAGATGAATTGGTAGTGACCTGATTTCCTAATCCAATTTTTCCTCCAAGATAGGCACTGATACCGCTGTTCATGGTTTGTGCTACAACAGTACTGCCAAGCCTGCGAGTTTGTAAATCATCGATTTTGTAAATACTTTCCCGAAATTTATCAATACCGGAGGTACCAGACCCAAATATAGCACCGCTATCCCAATCAGGGTTTTCGTTTATTGGCAGCCCGGCGTTGTTCCAGGCTTCCATTCCTGCAATAACACCGTATAAAATTCCACTGCTGTTAAATCCTCGAAGTTCGAGTTCGGTAAAATAATGCGATTTCAATTCTTCTGATATTTCAGGCTCACCACTGATTTGACATGAAAACTGTAATTCTTCAAGCAGCGAATTATGACGAATACCAGATACGCCATATTTAAGCGCTTTTGTAAATGCAGGAATCCCTACACCGTTTGGTGCAGCAACGCCAAGACCAGTTATTACAATTCGTTTTTTCATAATTTTTGAGTTATCATTCCGGCGAGTATACCACGGCAGACTTCCTGTCCGGCTTCATTTTTCATTACAGCACTACATTTTAGTTTGCCAAAACGGAAGAAAATTTTATGAGAACTCACAGTTACTTTTTCACCGGGATATACGGGTTTTAAAAATTCCATATCCGCAAAAGTAAACGCAATTACAGTATCTCCTTTAAGATCGCCGCCTAATAAATATATTCCCAGGCATACCAGTCCGATCTGTGCCATCGTTTCCGTTAAAATAACACCCGGTGTTACAGGATTATTCTTAAAATGTCCTTTATAAAAATCAAGTTCTTTTTTAAATGTAAAAACACCTGTTATACCATTTTCGTCTGCATACAGGAGCTCATCTGCAAATATAAAAGGTTCACTGTAAGGAAGTTTTTTTATAATATCTGTCAATGTCAATTCCATAATTTAAAAATATTACCATTGTAATAAAACACGCTGCGCAGAAAATCCGGGACCAAAACTTAACATAATTCCTTTTTCTCCTTTTTCAGGATTACGGTCCATAATTCGTTCTAAAACATACAACACAGTAGCGCTCGACATATTGCCGTATTGTCTTAGAACTTCTTTTGTATCATTGATATTTTTTCCTAATCCTGAGAAAAGTTCCTCAACCGTATTCACGATTTTTTTTCCGCCGGGATGAAATATCAGATGCTCAATATCATTAATATCAATATTGTTTTGTTTTAAAAACGGATGAATTATACGTTCAAAATGATTCGCAATGGTGTCTGGGACTTCGATATCCAGAACCATTTTCAAACCGTTATTGGTGAGTTTAAATCCCATCATGTGTTCAGCATCGTAGAAATGATACATTTCTTCATCCAGAATTTCAGGGCCGCTATCTTTTTCATCAGACGAAAGCAGACAACAGGCCGCGCCATCACCGAAAATAGCAGCACTTACAATATTAGGCATCGAAAAATCATCAAGCTGAAATGTAGCAGTAGGAGATTCTACAGCTATTACAGCAGCACGTTTCCCCGGATTTGATTTCAGGAAATTTTTTGCATAAATAATTCCGGATATTCCGGCAGCACAGCCCATTTCTGTTACAGGCAGGCGCACTATATCCTGACGGAGCTTCATTTTGTTGATCAGGTAAGCATCTAATGACGGGATCATAATACCCGTACAGCTGACAGTAATAATATAATCCAGACTCTGCGGATCCCAGCCTGCTTTTTTAAGTGCTTTTTCTAATACCTGATGCCCCAGAACAATCATTTCACGACTGTAAATATCATTTTTATCTTCAAAAGAAGTGGCAGTAAAAACTTCTGAAGGTTCCATTACAGAGTAGCGTTTGTCAACTGCTGCACCTTCAAATATTTTTTTAACTTTTTTTATAAAACGCTCTTCCTGACCTTCAAGCCAGACATCCAAAAAAGGAATAATATCTTTGGTTTCGCGTGAATATTGCGGAAGCTGTTTGACAGCTGTAATTATCTTTACACTCATATCTTTGTAATTATCCATTGGTAACGGAATGCCCATTTCCAATTGATGTTATAGTTTTTAAAATTTAGTTTTTCGGAGAAATACTCCAGTTCTTTTTTCTTAAATCCTCTCAAAATAGAAACTAATCCGTCCTGACGGGACATGTCATTCAATTTAAAAACCTCACAAATCATTTCAAATAATCTGTAGGCTGTTTTGCTTCGGTGCAGATCGTTTATCACAATTCCTAATGAAGCATTATTATAAATCTGTTTCAGAATTTCTTCGATTTGTGTACTTGTAAAATGGTGCAGGGTTAAGGTGCACAAGGCAATATCGTATTTCAGGGAATTAAAATCCGGGTTGAAAATATCCCTGCATTCATACTCTATATTTTCAAATTCTTTAGAAAGCTCTTTGGCATAACGTATTGTAAATGCATTAGCATCTATACCAATTAATTTAAAAGTCAGTTCGTTTTTTTTGCCATACCGGGCCAGCATTCGAAGCATATCACCGTTGCCACAGCCAATATCTGCAATAACCAAAGTTTTTGCTGTATCAGTTTTTTTTAATAATTTTTTTAATCCGTGAAGCGTTAATTTGTTGCCCCCTAACAACTGATTGATTTTGGCTATCTGATCTAATGCTTCAGTTAATTCTGCACCCTCGAGCGAAAAATCGTCCATTATTTCAGTTTCTTCTGTCCTGTATTTGGTGTTCAGTTTCATTCGTTGATTTTTATAAGGCTTCCGTGCGTCTGCCTGATTATTACTGAAAGCAAAAACGGCATTGACGCAGCCAAAGAAGTCATTATAGATGTAAAAGTTTTGTATCTTAAAGCTTTGGCTAAAATCCTTCCCATAATTAGCCTTTTTTTAAAATGCTTATTCCATTCTTTTCTATATTTTTTTTCTAATAAAGCAAGGGATTCTATTTTGCCGCTGTAAAAATCCAAAACTAATTCTGAAGCAATTTTTGCACTGTGAATCGCCATTGCCATACCATTCCCGCACATAGGATGTATAAGCCCGGCAGTGTCGCCGATCATTAAAATATGATTGTCAACAGGATTTTTTTTATCAAATGAAATCTGGCTGATGGTAAGCGGTTTTTCAAAAATAGGGGTAGAGCTTTCAAAAACAGTTTTCAGCTTTTGGTTTTTATGGAGTACTTCTTTTTGATAATCATCTATGTTTTTATATTTTTTAAAAGTTTTGTAATCTGCTAAATAGCAAATATTTACAATGCTTTTCTCTACAGCAGATACGCCGCAGTAGCCACCCTGAAAATTATGCAAAGCAACAAGACTATTATCGAATTCTCCTTTATAATGTCCTTTTACAGCCAACCACTGAGATTTTTTAGCAATAAAATCCCTGTCGAGGAACTGGTCAATATTAGATCTCTTTCCATAAGCACCTAATACAATTTTAGATGTGAAAATTTGCTGTGAAGTGGTTATTGTAAATTCATTTTTTTCAAATGAAACACCAATTACAGAATCTGTAATTATCGTACAGCCATTTTGTATTGCCTTTTTATATAAAAAATTATCCAGTGCGAAACGACTCACTCCGAAACCGCCTAAAGGAAGTTTTGTGCGGGTCGTTTTGCCATTCAGTGCAGAAAATTCAAAAGTTGAAATATGAGTTGGATGGAGTTCAGAGATATTTATGTTAAGCCATTGAAGGTATGGCAAAATTTCATTCGAAATATATTCCCCGCAGACTTTATGCCTGGGATAAGCCGCTTTTTCGATCACAGTTACGGTAAGTCCTTTTTTAGATAAATGCAAAGCACTTGCCAGACCAGCAAGACCACCTCCAATTATCAATACATCCGGATTTGTTCTCATACAACCAATTTAATCATAAAATATTAAATTAACTTACATGATTATGATAAAATTCAGAATGAGTAAATTGTAATGCTATTTGCGCAATGGTATTTTTTGAATCGTATTTGTGTTAAATCTTAATGAGAGAATGCACGATCAGTTGTCCACTATGGGGCAATCTGATGATTGGTATTCTTTTTCTACTTTAAAACTGCTTCATTTTTTCTTTCCAGCCCAAATATCCATTCGCTGGCAAGTCATTATCCAAATCAGCCAAAACCTGTTCCGTCTGGTTTTTAACAAGGTTAGAAAGTTGTTCAATACTGTTGTAAACATTACTTTTTAAACCTGATAAATAAGCGGCACCTAAAGCAGAAACATCCGGATTTCGCTGTTTGTTCAATGGAATTCCTAATAAATCGGCTAAATAATGAATGACAAATTGGTTTTGAGTCATACCTCCGTTTACGGAAATTGATTTTAAAGGAGCTTTCATGTCTTTTGCCATGGCTTCAACAACATCTTTGATCTGGTACGGAATGCTTTCCAAGGCTGCTCTTACAATATGATTTTTAGTTGTTCCGAAAGTCATTCCTTCAATCGATGCTTTTCTGCTCATTTGCCAATGAGGCGCACCTAATCCGCTAAAAGCTGGAATCAGATAAACACCGGCATTATCAGCTATAGCTGTTGCCATAGCTGCTGTTTCAGCCGCATTCGAGAATAATTGCAATTCGTTTTTCAGCCATTCAATGGTAGAACCGCAGGAAACGATTGCGCCTTCGAGGGCATAATCCACCCGGTTTTCAGTACTCCAGCAAATGGTCGTCAACATTCCCGAATTGGATAAAACGGCTTCGCTGCCAATATTCATCATAATCGAACTTCCTGTTCCCAGCGTGACTTTGGCCGTTCCTTTTTCAAAACAACCTTCTCCAAAAGTAGCTGCATGCGAATCGCCAATTAAGGCCGTAATTGGAATAGAAATATTGGTGTCATCGTTTAAAATCTGATTCAAATCAAACGCTCCAAAATCATGTGAGGAAGGGCAGGCGTGAGGTAGGTTTAAGTTACTCAATCCCCATTTTTCAAGAATTTCAGTATCCCATTTTAGGCTATGAATATTGAAAAGCAGGGTTCTGGAAGCGTTGGTATAATCGGTTTTGAAATGGCTTCCATTGGTCAATTTGTATAAAAGCCAGCAATCGACTGTTCCAAAATACACTTCTCCATTTTCTACTTTCTTTTTTAATTCTGCATCATTTTGTACCAGCCAAAGTAATTTAGTACCCGAAAAATAAGGGTCTAATAATAAACCTGTTTTTTGTTTGATAAAATCATTTTGACCTTTTTCAATTAAATCGGTACAGATATCAATAGAACGCTTACACGCCCAGACAACAGCCGGAGCCAATGCTTTTCCGTCTTTGTCCCAAAGAACGAATGTTTCTCTTTGGTTACTAATTCCGCAGGATACAATATCTGTGAGCTGAAATCCCAGATTGGTAAAATTGTTCAGACAAAGGCGAACAGAATCGAGAACATTTTGATAAATATCTTCCGGATTTTGTTCTACAAAGCCATTATCAAAATAATTCGTTTTCAGATCGACACTGCCTTTGGCAACAGCCTGACCGGATTCGTCAAAAAGTATGGTTTTGGTACTGCTCGTACCTTGGTCAATGGCGAGAATGTATTTTTTCATTTATCTTTTTAGAATATTTTTTTAAACTTATCGAAGCCACTCCCAACGTTTAGCCCAATCTAACAGGACATCGCTTCTCCATTTCAAAACCGTTTTACCGCCTTGCCAAATATCATCATAAAGTTCAGGATTTGGTCGGTCTGAATACCAGTCCTTACCTAAATTATAGTCTGTTGTATTGGATTTTCCAGGCCAAAAATTGCTTACAAAAAAAGTTCCGTTTTGCGTTTCAAATCCCGGAATGGCTGAAGTAACTCTATAGGTTAATGTTTCAGTACGTTTCGGACAATATCTTACTACATAATTTCCATCACCTAAGTAAAAACCGTCCCATTTTTGTTCTCCAATTTCTGCCTGAACAGTCATTGTAATACAAGGAGAATCTCCCGAGATATCAGCAATAGGACCTTTGAAGTGAAATTCTAAGATAGAAAATACGGGTACTGTATCCTGTGCGGTTGTATTTCTTTTAAAAATAATTCTAGGACTGCGATGAATGTTCACGTAGCTTCCGCCCCAGCTTTCTTTCATTGGGTTATTCGGATCTCCATCCATCATGTATAATAATGAAGGAGTATCACCCATTTTAAGTCTGCCTTCGTAACGATTATTTTTATAGTCTTTACCTAAAAAGCCAGCTTCATTAATATAGTTTTTATAGTAATTTTTTTCATTCAGATTCTCGGCTACATTATCTGAGAAAAAACCATAGTAGGATGAATTGGATTCAATAAACCAAAGATCTGGGAAATTCTCAGCTATGTAGGCATAACTGTTTGCGCTCCATTTTTTGTTTGGCCCGCCTATCCAGAATACCTTTATGTTTTTTTGGATTTCCGGTTTATCATGTAGTGCCTGTGCTAAGTCTTCAAGGCCTCCCCAAACCAATATCCAAAGAGTTTGTTTGCTTTTTTTAAGGGCACATTTTATAATCCAGTCAGAACCTTCAGTTGGGGTTATGAAGCCTTTATATGGTGCAGGTCCCTTTCTTCCTTGTTTTGTTATTGAACGCAGATATTTTGGAGATGCTAATCCCCGAACGTGCTTTTGAAGTTTTGGTAAATCTTTTTCATAGAGATCAATAGTTCTAAGTATTTCTTGTTTGTTGCCTTCACCATATGAAGGTGAAGAGACAAGTCCTTCGACATCAAACTTATCAGTATACATCAGCAGGTGTATCATAGATTGGTTGTCGTCCGGGTCAGTACCTCCGATATCTGTGCTTACCAGTACCCGCGGTTTAACAGGTACTGGCTGTTGTGCTAATACGGTCTTAGAAATAGCACAAAATAGAATTGTTAAAATTAGTTTCTTCATTTGTAAATTATAAAACTCAGTATGTGGTTATTATTTATTTTTTCGGTTCATTTTATCGATAATTACCGCTAATACTATAACAAATCCTTTTACTACCTGCTGCCAAAAAGGTGAAACATCCAGTAGGACCAATCCGTTATTCAAAACTCCAATAATTATCGCACCGATTACAGTACCTGCAACAGTACCAATACCGCCAGAGAGTGAAGTACCACCAATAACTACTGCTGCAATCGAATCCAATTCGTAACTTGTACCTGCATTGGGCTGTGCTGAGTTTAGTCTTGAAGTCACTAAAACACCACCAACGGCAGCCATCATTCCAGCAATTCCGTACACTGCCAGTTTGATTTTATTGATATTGATTCCTGATAAAAAAGCTGCTTTTTCATTTCCTCCAATGGCATAAATATATCTTCCAAAGGTTGTTTTCTTAGTTAGAAAAACAACGATTGCGACCATGAATATAGAAATCCATACCGGCACCGGAATCCCTAAAATCCAACCGGAACCAATGAATTCAAATTCAGTTCCCAAATTAGAAATAGGAATACCTGCTGTATAAAGCATCGTTAATCCGCGTGCAATGGTTAACATTGCTAATGTTGCCACAAAAGGAGGAATAGAGAATTTAGTGATTAGCCAGCCGTTGAAAAGCCCTAAAATCATACCGATTAGTACTGATACTAAAATGGCGCCTAAAACAGTAAAGCCAACAAATAAATCCATTGACTCAAATGCAACACCGTTTTTTAATAAACCGGCACAGACTGCTGCGGTAAATCCTAATACAGAACCAACCGAAAGATCAATTCCGGCCATCAGAACCACTAAAGTCATTCCGACAGAAATACAAACATTCACAGATATTTGTCTTAATACGTTCCAAAGATTGGCGCTGGTCATGAATTTGTCAGACAATAAGCTGATAAATAAGCATAAAAGAAACAGTGCAATTAAAGATTGCGATTTTTTGACAAGAGGGTGGTTTAAGGAGATAGTCATAGTTGTAGAGAGAGTTATTCCGGTAAAGCCGATTTTAATAATTTATCTTCATTCGCTTCGGCTGCTAGATAGGAAGCTTTAATTTTTCCTTCAGCCATTACCAAAATCCGATCCGAAAGAGCTAGTATTTCGGGGATTTCAGAAGAAACTAATATAATACTCATGTGGTCAGCAGCGAGTTTTTTTATCAGATTGTAAATTTCATTTTTGGCATTGATATCAATTCCGCGTGTAGGCTCATCCATCATTAGGATTTGAGGATTGGTTGCGAGCCATTTTGCCAGAACTACTTTTTGTTGGTTTCCACCGCTTAAATTTTGGCATAACTGCATTTCAGATGGTGTTTTGATACGCAACTTTTCGATATAATCTTTTGAAGCGGTTTTGTCTTTTGATGGTTTCAAAAGCCCGAAAGTTGGGAGGTTTGTCAAACTGATATTGGATGAAATATCCATTCCTAAAACAAGTCCTTCTGTTTTGCGGTCTTCGGTTACAAAAGCTAATCTGTTTTCAATGGCTTCTTTTGGTTTTTTGTGAAAGGTCTTTTTTTGATCAATTTCTAAAGTATAGACACTATTCGTTGGATGCATACCGAATAAGGTTTCCAAAAGTTCGGTTCTTCCGGCACCCATCAAACCAAATATGCCCAGAATTTCTCCTTTTTTTAATTCAAAAGAAATATCATGAAGCAGTTTTCTTTTTTTATCGTTTGGATGAATGAGATTAAGGTTATCTACTTTTAAAATGGTTTCTTGAAATTGATTCTGGGTGATTTTTTTCTCGATCAAAACATCACGGCCTACCATTTTCCGAATTAATTCCTGCTCGGTAGTATTTTTCATTTCGCCCTCATCGATGCTGTTTCCGTCCCTTAAAACAGTGTAGTTTTCGGCAATTTTGAATAATTCATCCATTTTATGAGAAATGTAAACGATGGTTTTGCCTTCTTTTTTTAGCTCATAAATAATGCGGTGCAGGTTGTCTATTTCTTTGTCGCTTAGTGCCGAAGTAGGTTCATCCATCAAAATAACATCGGCATTACAGAGCAGTGCTTTTGCAATTTCGATTAATTGTTGCTCACCCACTTTTAGATGCTGAACCAGCGTTTTTGGAGAAACGTTCAATTGAATTTTTTCAAAAATCCGTTTGGCTTCTGTTTCCATTTTTGCAGTATCCAAAAGTCCGAGTGAAGTTTTAATTTCTCTTCCCAGGAATAAATTTTCGGTTACACTAAGTTCCGGAATCAGGTTCAGTTCCTGATGAATAATAGCAATTCCGGCATTTTGCGCCTCTTTTATATTCGAAAAAGAAATTGTTTTTCCGTTTAACTGAATTTCACCATCGTATTGAGTGTAAACGCCTGTCAGTATTTTTAGCAGAGTAGATTTTCCTGCTCCATTTTCTCCCAATATAGCATTGACTTTTCCAGGATAAAATTTAAAATTTACCTGATTAAGTGCTTTTACCCCCGGAAATTCTTTTGATATGTTTATGGCTTCTAACAATTTACTGAAGTTTAATTTGTGACGGAATAATTAAAAGGTCAGTAAACAAAGTCTGTTTCTTATTTAATTTGACCGCTCCTGAAAACGAAATACTGTCACCAATTTTTACATTTTTGGTTTGTTTTGGGATTTCATTTCGAACAATCTCATTCAAGTTCTCCGATACTTTGTTAAATTGAGCATTAGTTTTAAAATCGGTTAGTTTTACTAAACCTGAAGCATCTCGTAAATCATTTCCGAAAATGTATTTGGTGTCAATAAATACAACACCGTTTTTTTCGTCTGCAATAGTGTAAATGCCATCTTTGATATCGATGATTTTTCCGGTGCTTTTAATCATAAAATAAGCCGAATTTCCGATGCCTAATCTGTTTCCATGTTTTGTAAAGGCAGCTTCCTGATTCGTTTTTATGGAAGTAATCAGATCAGTTAAAGCAATCGTTTTTTTGCTTTTTAAAATACCTTTGTAATAAATCGAATCGGCGAAAGTTTTAAAGTCAAAAGATTCTTTTTTTGCTTTTTTAATATCGCTCAGTTTTTTGAAATAAACAGAATTGTATCCTAAAATGGCTATTATAAGGAAGGCTAAAATATAAACATACTTTTTTTTCATCTTTAATAGTCTTTTATGTTTGCTGCATTGATCAGTTCAACTTCTACCGGAACTCTCTGAGGAAATTGTCTTCTTCCTTTAAAATACTCATCCGCATATTGGGCTGCAGTTTGCGCCATCACTTTAGGAAATTGCATGCCAGTAGCCACAATTTTCTTTTCCCTGATTTTCTCCACTACATCTGGGGCACCGTCAAATCCAAAAATTTTCACTTGATATTCCTTTCCTGCCGCCTGCAAGGCTTGAAAAGCTCCCATCGCCATCGCATCATTGCCACAAAAAACAGCATCGATATCAGGATTGGCCTGCATGATGGTTTCCAAAACTTCCATAGCTTTTGTTCGGTCGAAATTGCCACTTTGTTGTGCCACCATTTTTAAATTCGGGAAGTTATCGACAACCGAGTGAAATCCTCCCGATCTGGCCCAGGTATTATTATCACCTACAAGGCCTATGATTTCAACATATTTTCCTTTTTCTTTTAATTCTTTCACAAATTCGATTCCGATAGCAACACAACCCGAGTAGTTGTCTGAAAGAATCTGACTTGTGGCTGCATCATCTGCATTTACCTCTCTGTCCATGCAAAAAACCGGAATTCCTGCCGTTTTAGCCTTTAAGATACTCGAAATAGAACCATCAGAATCTGTTGGGTTTAAAAGAATGGCATCATAGCCCGAAGAAATAAGGTTTTCAAAATTATCCGATTCGATAGCTGGATTATTCTGCGAATCAAATATTTTAGCTTCATAGCCTAATTTTCGGGCATTTTCAGCTGCCGATTCCGCGAGCATCACAAACCACGGATTATTTAATGTAGAAACTACAACAGCAATTTTTGGTTTTTCAGCCTTTTCTTTTGAAGAGCAGCCTAAAACTAAAGCCAGTACGATCAGCACTAAGGAAAAGTGTTTTATCTTCATAGGTTTAACAGGTTTAAAGCAGTATTTTTTAGTCCATCAGCCGATATGCCATAATGATTGAAAATTTCGGTTTGCGATCCAGAAACGGTATGGTCATCCGGCAATCCTACAATTTTGAATTTGTTAGAACACCCATTTTGAAATAATAAGGAAGCTACGGCTTCACCTAATCCTCCGTTGACAGAATGTTCTTCAACAGTAATAATCGGGTTTTTATTTTTGGCTGTGGCCAATAATAATTCTGTATCCAAAGGTTTGATGGTATGCAGGCTGATTATTTTACAGCTAATGTTATGTTCTTTTTCCAGAAGTTTAGCCGCTTCAACACAAGGAAGAACAGCTTCGCCAGTGGCGATAAATGTTAAATCGTTTCCTTGCTGAATGATACGTCCTTTTCCAATTTTAAAATCTGCACCTTTGGAATTCAGGTTTGCAGGCATGGCTTTTTTGCCAAAACGCAGGTATATTGGGCTTTGCATTTCGGCCGCCTGTTTGATGGCTTCTGCAGTTTCAAAATTGTCAGCAGGTGCTACAATGGTAATATTATTAATGGCTCTCAACACCGCAAAATCATGCAAACTATGGTGTGTCGTCCCTAAAGCGCCATAACTTACGCCGGCACTGATACCAATTAGTTTAACAGCATTATCGGAATAAGCTACGTCATTTTTAATCTGTTCCAAAGCACGTGCAGTAAGAAAACAAGCAGGGGAGACGGCAAATGCCTTTTTACCCATACTAGCCAATCCTGTTGCAACACCCACCAGATTTTGTTCGGCAATACCCACTTCAACAATTTGTTCAGGAAATTTTTGACCAAAAGGTACCAGTTTTCCGGAGCCGCGGGAATCGCTTGTGACAACCATAATATCCCTGTCTGTTGCTGCCAATGACTGAAGAACTTCAGAAAAGACTTCGAGATTAGCGGTGTCGATTGTTTTTGTTTCTTCCATTATTTTAAACAGTTTCGAGTTCCTGTAATTGATTGTCCAGTTCTTCCATAGCCAGATCGTATTGCTCTTTTGTAGGAACGCCATGGTGCCATTTCAGTACGTTTTCCATATAGCTGATGCCTTTTCCTTTGGTTGTGTGGGCTATAATAAAAGTTGGTTTGCCGCTTTCTAAGGGTAAATTATTAAGCGTTTGCGAAAGTTCTGCTAAATTATGACCATCGACATGAGCTACTGCCCAGCCAAAAGCTTCCAGTTTTTTGTCTATTGGCTCCAAGCCCATAACATCAGAATTTGGTGCTGTAATTTGGAGTTTATTATAATCTAAAATAGCACAGAGATTATCTAATTTGTAGTGAGCGGCAAACATCATGGCTTCCCAGTTGGAACCTTCTGCCATTTCGCCATCACCAAGAATAGTAAACACTTTTACTCCTGAATTGTCTTTTTTTGCTGCCAGAGCGGCTCCTGCACATATAGGAAGGCCATGACCTAATCCACCGGTATTTTGTTCAATGCCGGGAATAGATTTGGTTGGGTGTCCTATATAAGGAGAATTGTATTTACAAAGCGATAATAAATCTTCTTCGGGAAAAAAACCTTTGTCAGCTAAAACTATATACAAAGCTTCAACAGAGTGCCCTTTACTCTGAATAAACATATCTCTGGTTCTAGAATTGAAATTCTCCGGAGAAACGTTCATAACATTATTGTACAATACATTCAGGATATCTACAATAGAAAGGCTTCCTCCTGTATGACCCGCTTTGGCATTGTAGATGTATTTGAGTATTTTTTTTCTACTCTCTATTGATTTCCTTTTTAATTCTGCAATATGCATCTTAATTCATTTAGTATTTGTAAACTTCGAAACCTATGTGATTTATTCAGTTAGTGTCTGTAAACTTCCCAACCCATATAATTTCCTAAGGCTTCCTCTAAGATTGCGGCTGTTTTTGAAGCATTCATTACTACATGGTGTTCAAATCCGTTTTTGCAAATGTATTGCATTAGTCCTTGCAGGTCAGGTATTTGAGCTACAGCTCTGTTTCCAAAAGTATTTAGGGCATCATCAGTAAGTTCGCCTTCGCCAATATATACTTTGATGATTCCTTTTGGGTCATCAGTGCTGATTCTTCCGTAAGTAAGCGGCATTGCAGGTGTTCTTCCGTCTAAAGCACCATAAGTGTTTTCGACTCCCACAGTAGTTCCTAAAATAGGAGCGTTACTTAACTGGATGTCTGGGAGGAAAGATTTAGCCCAGTTTCCACAGTGAAACAACACGCATTTTTCAGGATCATCAGCATAGTTGTTATTCCAGTCTACCAGTGCACTTGGCGATCCTGAAGCCAATTGCATCGCATACATACTCAATGTTCCGGTTACATCCACTTCACAAGCACTCGGAAGCATATTTTCGCTCATGATACTCATGCTTGTACAGACATTGCAGCCATAGTTTTGCTGCAATGAAGTCCAGCATTGAATAGCGGTGGCATCCAAAGCGTGTTCTTCCATGAAATCCTTCAAAACCACATCTAATTTTGCAATTTGGATCATGGCTTCGTTAGGAGCTTTGCTGTTAGGAACGTAAGCATTTATGGATTCCAAATGTTCTTTAACCGACTCGTCATCAGCAGTTAATTTATTTGCTTTTCCTAAAATTTCAGATAAATCTGCTGTGGTTACAGTAATACCATTTCTTTGCAATATCTTCTCCGAATAACGAACGGTATTAAACGCTCCTGGTCTTGCTCCGATAGCACCAATACGCACGTTGCGCATTCCTTTTACAACACGGCAAACGGCGGTAAAATCTAATAAATCTTTGTGAAAAACAGGATCTGACGGACTCATAACGTGCTGACTTGTTAGTGAGTATTTTATGCCATATTGGTATAAATTATTACACACTGAGATTTTTCCGCACCAGGAGTCACGTCTGTTGACTACATTCATTTTGGTTAATTCATCAGGGTAGGCCTGAATTAGAACAGGTACATTTAAATTAGCTAATTTTAAAGTATCGGCCACACCCTTTTCATCCCCGAAATTAGGCAGTAAAACAAGTACTCCCATAATCTCTTCCTGGTGTTTTTTGAATAATTCAGCGCATTTTTGAGCTTCTTTATACGTTTCTACGCCACCAAGTTTGGTTTCAGTACTGTCTAATAAAATAGGTTTAATATTTAATTGGGCAAGAACTTCGACAATTTCGAATCTGGCCTTTTCTACTAAACTATCCGGAAAAAAATCTCTGTTTCCAATTATTACTCCTAATGTTGATGTTGTCATTTATTATTAATTAAATTTTTTTATGCTACTATTACTTCAATTTCGTTTTCTCTAAATACTTCTTTATGTTTTTCCTCTATATTATCATCTGTAATAATGTAATCTATTAACGATAAAGCTCCTAAACTGGCTAATGCACTTTTACCCATTTTAGTACTATCGGCTACCAGATACGTCACTTCTGCGGCTTCAATCATTGCTTTTTTTACAACCAAATCACTGATACTAGGGTAGGTAAGTCCTGCTTTTAATGAAATTCCAGCCGTAGCCAGGAATAATTTCTGAACATTTAATCCTTTAAAAAAGTCAGCCGCTTTTTGCCCTGTGAGTGATAATGTTGGTGGTTTAAATTCTCCTCCGGTCATAATGACTTCGATGTCCGGATCTGCTCCCAACAATAAAGCTATATTTAATGCATTGGTTATGACTGTTAATTGTTTAAGGCCTTTTAATCTTTTTGCAATTTCTGTTGTTGTTGAGCCTGAATCCAGAATAATAGTATCTCCGTTTTCTATGAACTCAAGACATTTCTGGGCGATAGCGGATTTTTGTTCCAAATTTTCCTGACGCTGCAAAGAAAAGCTTCGCACCTGATCTTCAACATTTTTTATACTTGCTCCACCGTGTTCTTTAAGAATCAATCCTTCGCTTTCTAATTTTTCGAGATCCTGACGTACGGTTACCTCTGTAACTTTGAATAAGCGGGCCAAATCGTTTACTTTGGCAAAGCCATCCTCTTTTAAAAGGTCCAGAATTTTTTCTCTTCGTTGATTTGCTAACATCTTATTTGTTTTATTTGTGAATGACAAATATAAAATAAATACAAAATAAATTAAATTGAGTGCAAAACAAATATAAAACAAATCTAAAAGAAAAATAAAAGAAAGTAAAAGAAAATAAAAATAAATTTTTAGCAATGTGATTATTGAGTGTTTAGAAATAAGAAAAGAACAAATAATGTTAATTTTATTATTGAATTACTGATAGTTATGTAAGAATATATGCTATTATTCAATTATAAGTTATTTATTACTTTTGATGGATATAGTCTTTCGTTTTTTGGTGTTGCTTATTAATTTTAAAAAGTATTTTAAGATTGTTTTTTTTGTTTTTAATGTATTGATTTTTAAATAATTGTTTTTTTACACCCTGCTTAATAGTAATATGTCTACTGTATTAGAATTTGTTTTTTATAGTTTTGTTTTAACAGGAAAAGTACTTGCTGTAAATAAAAAATTAACTATCCCTAACCAAAACCAAAAAGTATGAAACAAAAGATTTTACTATTATTTTTTTTAGCTTTCTTTTCGAAGCAACTGAAAGCACAGACCTACGATATCGTAGTTGCCAAGGATGGCACAGGTAATTATACCACAGTTCAGGCCGCAGTAAATGCGGCTCCTTCTAATAGTTCTACGAGAACTGAAATTTATATTAAAAATGGCACTTATTATGAGGTAATTACGGTTCCTTCAAATAAAACCAATCTGACCTTCATAGGACAAAGTTCAACAGGAACTATTTTAACCTATAATAATTATGCTTCCAAAATTAATCCGGCTACAGGGGCTGCTTACGGAACCTCAAATTCAGCGAGTACCTTTATTAATGGTGCAGGATTTTATGCATTGAACCTTACGTTTGCCAATTCATCCGGACCTGTCGGTCAAGCCGTAGCAGTTCGTTCTACTGCCGACAAAGCTGTTTTTAAAAACTGCCGTTTTTTAGGAGATCAGGACACCTATTATCCCCACAGTGGTAGATCTTATCATGAAAATTGCTATTTTGAAGGTACTACAGACTTTATTTTTGGAGGAGCCATCGCTTATTTTCAAAACTGTCAGCTTTACACAAAAGGAGGGAGCTCTTTGACTGCGGCTAATACTGCATCACATCTGGCGTATGGATTCGTATTCAATAACTGTCAGATCACAGGTTCAGGAAGCAATATTACTGATCTAGGGCGTCCATGGGGAGGATATGCGTCGGTTACTTTTATGAACACCAGTATGACTAATGCTATTAAGGCAGTAGGCTGGAATGACTGGGGTAATGCTGCCAATCAGGCTACAGCACGTTTTGCAGAACATAATAATTCAGGAGCTGGTTATGTTCCGTCCTCGAGAGTTTCATGGGCAAAAATTTTAAATACTACTCAGGCGGCCTCATATACAAAATTGAATGTTTTAAAAGCAAATAATGCCAATCCACAGATTACCGATAACTGGAATCCGGATACGATCATTAATTCTGTGTCATTGGGAGCTACATTAATAAAACACGGAGCTGGAGGTTCTAGTCAGACTGTGGCAGTAAATACGGCTATTACAGGCTTTTATTATAACTGGGAAAATGCGACCACGGTAAGTGTATCAGGACTGCCATCCGGAATTACAGCTGCAATAAACAATTCAGCTAAAAGCATAACTTTTAGCGGAAAACCAACAGTAAGCGGTACTTTTAACTATACAATTACCACAGTGGGAGGCAATCCTAATGCAACAAAATCAGCAACTTTTACAGTAACCGCAGCAACTCAGAAAGCGGCTTCTACTCAAAAGATTTCGGCAGCTGAGGCAGTTACCTCGCCTGCATTTCCGGGTGCTGAAGGTTTTGGGCGTTATACCAGTGGTGGTCGTGGCGGACGTGTAATCTATGTTACCAATTTAAATGATTCTGGTGCAGGAAGTTTAAGAGAAGCAGTTTCGGCAACGGGAGCCAGAACAGTAATGTTTAAAGTATCCGGAATAATTGCACTTAATTCAGATTTAAGAATCAATAACGGAGATATTACCATTGCCGGTCAGACTGCTCCGGGTGATGGTATTTGTTTAAAAAACTATTCAGTAAATGTAGATGCTGATAATGTTATCATCCGATATCTTCGTTTTCGTATGGGCGACCAGGCGCAGCATGAAGGAGATGCTATTGGCGGAAGAAATCATAAAAACATAATTATTGACCACTGTTCTATGAGCTGGAGTACAGACGAATGTGCTTCATTTTATGACAATGAAAACTTTACTCTGCAGTGGTGCATGATGTCTGAAAGTTTGCGTGTGTCTGTTCATGATAAAGGAACTCATGGTTATGGCGGAATTTGGGGCGGAAAAAAAGCCTCATTTCATCACAATATGTTAGCGCATCATGATAGCAGAAATGCCCGTTTTTGCGGAAGCAGATACTCAGCACTTCCTAATCTTGAAATGGTTGATTTTAGAAATAATGTTATTTATAACTGGGGTGGTAATAGCGCTTATGCTGCCGAGGGAGGATCGTACAACCTTACCAATAATTACTACAAGGCTGGTCCTGCAACAGCTTCGGGTGTAAATGACAGAATTATTTCTCCAAGTCCGGACAATGGTTCTAACTCTCAACCCGCTGGTGTTTGGGGTAGTTTTTATGTGAATGGTAATCATACTACGGCAAATTCAACTACTTCAGGAGATAACTGGAATGGAGTTGATCCGAATCCGTCTTCAAAAAGCAAGGCTGAACTTCGTGTAAACACTGAATTTAATTTTGGTGAAATGACTACACATTCTGCGACAAATGCATATAACAGAGTGTTAGCATACGTAGGAGCAAGCCTTAAACGTGATGTAGTAGACAGCAGAATAGTTTCAGAAGCAACTAATGGAACTTTTACATATAACGGATCAAACGGAAGTACTAAAGGTTTAATAGACACACAATCTGATGTTGGCGGATGGCCAGCCTACAATTCGACTACAGCACCTACAGACACAGATAATGACGGAATGCCAAATAGCTGGGAAAGTGCCAACGGTTTGAATAGTAACAATATTTCAGACGGAACAGCCTACACACTTAGCTCTGTATATACTAATTTAGAGGTATATATTAATGGATTAGTAGCAGCAATTACTGCCAGTCAAAATCAAAACGGAACAGCTAACTATACAGATCCAGTTGCAGGAAATTCTGAAATTTCTATCAATGAAAATGAAGCGGGTTTCTGTTTTGTTGAAGGTACAATAGACAGTAATAATGCCGGATTTCAAGGTGCTGGTTTTGCAAATGCGAATAATGCAGTGGGTGCAGGAATTGAATGGTCTGTGAATACTTCTTCCGGAAATTATATACTTCGATGGAGATATTCTAATGGAGGGACTACTTCAAGAAATGCTAAAGTAATTGTAGATGGTGTTACCGTGGCTACCCCAGCTTTTAATGTAACGACCAATTGGACAACCTGGGCCGAAAATTCGAGCTCTTTAGTTACAATACCACTTTCTGCAGGAACTCACACCATCAGATTAGAAGCTACGACATCATCGGGCTTGGCTAACATTGATAAAATAGAGGTAGAAGGAATTAATCCTACCGCAGTTAGTTGTAGCAGTACGTCCAAAAATACTACTTCTGATAGTACACTTGATGTAACTGTTCAGGAGGTTAAGTCCGAAGTCAAAATATATCCTGTACCGTTTAAAGATGAATTTTATGTAGATCTTGGCACTATTGGAAATGTCAAACAAATTTCGGTATTTAATATGCTTGGACAACAAATTCACGAAATAAGTGAAATTACAGATTCAATCGTAAAAGTGAATATAAATGCTAATACAGGGACATATATAGTTAAGATACTGACTGATAAGGGCGTTATAAACAGAGCCATTATCAAAGAATAATTTTTACAAGCTTAAGTACTTTTTTTGTTAAACCCTATTAGAAACTAACAATTTCTGATAGGGTTTTATTTTGTTTGTACGACTTTTATGACTCAATTCTTTGTGCAGAGCTATATTTTCCTTAAATTGTAGTTTCAAAAAATAATTTATGAAAAAGCTGTTCCTATCATTAATAACTGCAGGCGTATTTATTTCATGTGAAAACAAAAAAGAACTTGATCTGCAGAAAAGAGAAGATGCCTTAATTTTAAGAGAACAACAACTGTCAGAGAAAGAAGCAGACTATAATTCACTTCTGCTGATGTGCGACAGTATAATTGCTGCTAAAAAAGATACATTAAAAAAAGAGGTAACTATAAAGAAATGGCCAAAAGACCTTAGTGGTATCTGGAATAGTAAATGGCTATGCAGAGAATCAAACTGTAATAATTATGTGATAGGCGATCAGGGCAACGAAGTCTGGCAGTTTTTGTCTGACTCTACCGGACTTTATACTAATGTTTTAAACAACAAAAAGCTCATACGTGTTTTTAAAGCAAAATATGATGGGGATAAAATATTACTTGAATTCGACAGTGATAGTATTTCAAAAAATAAAGTAAAAATGAAAGTGGTTCTTGACGATATTAATGAAAATGTTGTTAAAGGTACACAGACAATAACAGGACAAGACAACTGCTCTGCAAGATTTTCGGTAGAGCTTACACTTCCTCAAAAAAAATAATGTATGTTACTAAGTATACAACATGTTAGCCTTCCTATTGAAGACCCGCTGCTAAAATTTCTTATCGAGTTAATAATAATTCTATGCATTCCGCTTTTGCTGAATAAAATAAAAGTACCACACCTTTTGGGACTTATAATAGCCGGAGCGGTAATAGGACCAAACGGATTTAATGTACTGGCGAGGGACAGCAGTATTGTTGTAACTGGTACTACAGGGCTTTTATACATCATGTTTTTGGCGGGACTGGAAATCGATATGGGAGATTTCAAAAAAAATAAATGGAAAAGCATTACTTTTTCATTATATACCTTTATGATACCCTTTGTACTCGGACTTATTGGAGCGCATTTTATACTACATTTTTCGATATTGACTACAGTGTTGTTTGCTAGTCTCTTTTCATCACACACTCTTATTGTATATCCTATGGTAAGCAAACTTGGGATAGCCAAAAAAATTGCGGTAAATATTACGGTAGGAGGTACGATGATAACAGATGTTCTCTCACTTGTGGTTTTGGCTGTAATAGTGGGGATGTCACAGGGCGAAGTAGGAACTGCATTCTGGATAAAATTATCGGTATCTATGCTCATATTTGCATTGATTGTTTTACTGGTTTTTCCAATTATAGCACGTTGGTTCTTTAAGAATGTTGATGATAAAATTTCACAATACATTTTTGTAGTCGTAATGATATATCTCGCAGCGTTACTGGCAGAATTAGCAGGTATCGAGGCGATCATTGGAGCTTTTTTTGCAGGTCTTGCGCTCAACAGGCTTATACCGCATACGTCATCACTTATGAACCGGGTAGAATTTGTCGGAAATGCTATTTTTATTCCTTTTTTTCTTATTAGTGTCGGAATGCTGATTGATTTTAATGCATTTATTCAAAGCTGGGAAACGCTGGGTGTTGCTGCGGTTATGCTTGTGGCTTCTATTGGCGGAAAGTATTTAGCAGCGATTTGTACTAAAAAGACATTTCGGTTTACAGATGACGAAGGAAAACTTATTTTTGGAATGAGTACAGCTTCAGCAGCGGCAACTTTAGCTTCTGTAATGGTAGGATACAATATTATTTTATCTGAAAATGAAGCAGGGGAGCCGGTCAGACTTTTAAATGAACATGTACTTAACGGAAGTATTCTGTTGATTTTAGTATCCTGCACAATTTCATCTTTTGTGGCTATGGCCAGTGCACAGCGAATTGCTGAGGCAGACAAAGAAGAGACAGCTACTGGAGTTAGTGATGAAGACGAAAACATTCTCCTCGCTTTGAATCATGAAAATATTGTCGAGAAAATGGTTAATCTTTCGCTTTTAATAAGAAACCAAAGCAGCAGCCACAAACTTTTTGCGCTTAATGTCATTAATGAAGACAAAAGCGAATCTTCTTCCAAAAATGCTGAAAAACTGCTTGGCACTGCTGTAGATTTGGCCTCAGGAGCAGACGTTGTATTAAATCCGATAACACGTTACGACAATAATGTAGTTGCAGGTATAAATAATGCAGTAAAAGAACAGAATATAACAGATCTTATTATAGGTATTGAGAATGAAAAAGGATTTTCATCCTCATTCATTTACAATCTTTACAGAGGTTATCTAACAAACAAGCAAATCAATGTAATTGTTTATCATGCAGTGCAGCCTGTTTCAACAGTCAAAGAATATGTAGTTTTTATTCCAGCAAATGCAGAAAAGGAAAACGGTTTCTTTCATTCGTTATTAAAAATATGGAACCTTGCAAAAAACTCCGGCGCTAAGATGAATTTTTATGCAGATGAGAAAGCAATCCGAATTTTAACGAGAATAGCAAAAAAATCAAATATTGAAGCAGATTATAATACGGTTCTAAACTGGCAGGAAGCTCAAAAAACAGCTTTTACTCTAAAGGAAGATCAAGGTTTGATAATTCTGATGGCTGACAGGGATATGTATCCGTATTTTTCTAAAATACGCGAATTGCCTGAAATTTTAAACAAAAACCTTAACAACAACAACTATATACTGGTTTTTCCTTCTTCTGAGGAAAATAATACCGTCAGCGAAAAAAGATCAGTAAATAATCTGGAAGATTTTGCAGAAATAGGTAAAATCATCGGAAGAATTTTTAAATAAAATATACCTGAAAAACTCTAAAAAAAGGCAGAGCTTTTCTGTAGATTGAAAATTAGCCCTGCTTAGAATTTTGTATATAAAGATTGTATGTTTTTTAATCTGTTAGCATTACTTATTTTCTCTAAATTTGTATGAATTTTAAAGATTTTTCAAACATAATGATACGATTTCTATATATAATTTTCTTTTTTTCTTCTTTTCTCCTTTATTCTCAATCTTCGACAAAAGAATTAATAGATAGTTTTAATACTATAAACAATCATGAAGACAAAGTTGAGATTGCGATAAAGATTGCTTCAAATCTTCAAAATTCTGATTGGGACAGAGCCGTAAAATATATAGAACTGGCAGAAACCGAAGCAAAAAAAACAAAAAATAAAGATTTGTTTTTAGCCAAAGTTTATATTGCTACCGGTAATTTATATGACTCAAAAGATGTTATTGATGTTACTTTGCAGTATTATTTAAAAGCGTATGATATATATAAAAGCAACAAAAGTATTGCGGATATAGTCAGGATAGAGAATAATTTGGCAATTATTTATGCGAAAACAAATAACGAAAAAAAAGCACTAAAATATTTTTTGAATGTTTATCGTTACCAAAATTCCAAGAAAGATTCTGATAAGCTTGTAAAAATTTTGAATAATATCGGGACAATCTACTTACATAAAAACATAGATTCTTCGCTGTATTATTTTAAGAAAGCAGATCTGATTGCTAAGACACTAAAAGATAATAAACTGAAGATTTATGTCTATACCAATTTAGCAAGAGCATACATTTTAAAAAAAGACAGTAAAAATGCTGATTCTTACTTTGAAAAGGCTTTTTCACTAATTGATACAATTACAGATAACTCATTAAAGGTATTTGTATATGAGTCTTTTTCAGAATATAAACTTGAAAAAAACCATCTGGATCATGCAATCACCAATGCAGAAAAGGCTTTAGAGTTTAACAAAGACAAATTATTTGGTTTTTCGGGCATGCGTTTAAATAAAATTCTTTATGAAGCCTATTTACGAAAAGAAGATTATAAAAAAGCAGTTCATTATTTTCAAAAATACAATCAGATCAGCGACAGTATAAACATTGAACAGAAGGCGGTAAATCTAGAACGAATAAGACTTGAACAAGACTATAAAGTTCGGAGTCAGATACGTACACTGGTCGAAGAGAAAACAAGGTTTAAATATTATGTTGTCGGATTAATATTGGTTGTCGGGATATTGGTTTTAATTCTTTTGTTGATTCGTTATCGAAACCGAAACATTATCAATCAGCTGGAGAAAGAAAAATTAAAAGCAAAAGAACAGGAACTCAAACAAAGCCTTGAAGCCAAAAATATGGTTTTGGTTGGCAAGGCTATGGCCGAAATTCATCGAACCGATAATATCAACGAAATTTTGACCGATCTTAAAAAGATTAAGCTAAAAACAGTCAATAAAGAAATGCATCTGGCAATTGACATCGTTTTAAAGCGTCTGGAAAAAGATCTAAATACAGATATCTGGAAAGAATTTGAAATTAGTTTCGAGCAGGTTCATAAATCATTCTTCGATAAACTCATTATTGATTACCCTACACTTACTCCAAAAGAGCGACGACTTTGCGCATTGCTTTATTTAGATTTAACTACAAAAGAGATTTCCCAAATTACAGGACAATCATTTAAATCGATCGAAAATGCTCGTACCAGACTCCGTAAAAAGTTCGATTTAACCAACGAAAAAGTAAATCTGTCTACTTATTTAAATTCTTTTAAACCAGAAAACATGTAAAAAAAATGTTATCATAACGTTTTGATTTAGTTAAGTTTAAAATGAAATGAGTGTTTTTTGGGTGATGCTTTTTTACCTGAGAGTGTTTTTGCATTAGTCCTTTTTTTTCTGTCCTTACAAAGGCCGTCTATTTTTACCAAACGATTGTAACAATGAGTTTGATGAATACGAAGAAAAAGGAAGAACCTTCTAAAAGCCTTGAAGAACTTTTAGAGGAAACAAAAACAAAGAAGAGTGCACTTTTAAAAATTTTGCAAAAAATAACTAAGGCAAGTTCTAAGAATCAACCGCCGAATTGATTTTTAGGGCTTGCCTTTTTGTGGTTTCTGCTAACCATTTGAGAGTATACCTATTTACTCAGGCAGGCTTAACACTAATTTTTAAATTTAAAAAAATGAACCAGATTTACTCCAAACCCAGGTATTTGTTTCTTTTGTTAGGTTTCTTGGTCTGTTCCGCAGGAATGGCTCAGTCACCTTTACAAAAAAACAAAACATCCAATGCGCAGTCGGCCATACAATCGCCTGCAGCATTTCAGAAAAAAGATCAAGTTTCTCAGAAAGCGACTGATCAAAATAGCAATCAGGACGATGATTCTAATATTCTTTTAACACAAAAGAGTATAAATGGAACCACACTTTCGCAGGAAGAGACAGATGCTGTTAATGAGCGATTAAAAGCAAGTCAGAAATTTTTTGATAAAAGTCTAAGCGGTTCAACGGCCAGAAGTATTCAAAGTGCCGATAGTACAAAAGTGAGGTCTTTTGCTAAATCGTCTAATTTAACGATTCGTAACGTATTTGAAGTTAAAAAAGCAGATTTTGAACTTTCAAATGCAGATAAGATGCAGTTAAAATCAGTTTCAGATAAACACGGCAGAAGTCTGGCAACCTATCAGCAGATGCATAATTCTGTTCCTGTTGAAGGAGCTATTTATAAGGTTAGAGATAATAAGAAGAAAATTGAGGCATTTGGGCACATTAGTAAAAAACTGCCTGCAAACAGCAGTTATAAAGTAAATGCATCGGCTGCATTACAAAATGCTTTGAATACTGTGAATGCAAAAGAATATGTTTGGGAGAGTAAAAAATTATCGGCTTTAGTTCATAAAAAAATAAGCAAAAAGCCGGAAGGTGAGCTAGTGTATGTTGGGCCAAATTTCTCGTCTGAATTGACAGAATATCATCTGGCTTGGAAATTTGACATTTTAGCAATAAATCCGCAGTCAAGCCACACTATTTATGTGGATGCCAATACAGGTAAAATTATCCTGAAAATTGATCTGAGCAGAGATCTTCATTCGTCTGTGTTGCCTCTTGCTGATGGAAGAAGTGCAATTGGTAAAGGTAAATCAAGATTTGCCGGTGATGTTACTTTTGGAACAACCCAGTATGCAGATGGTTACAGACTTGAGGATTTAGTAGGAAAGTACAAAGTGCCAATGTATACTTTAAATATGAATCATGCAGAGCGTGCATCTGATGAAGTGCTTACTGAATTTATCGATGAAGATAACAACTGGAATGATTTATACAATAAAGATCACGATGAGGTAGCCATTGATATTCATTGGGGTTTACAAAAGACTCTAAACTATTTTGAAGAAAAGTTTGACCGAAATAGTGTTGATGATAAAGGGATGACCATTTTTGGACTGGCGCATTTAGGAACCAATGTTCAGAATGCTTCCTGGACAGGTGGATGGGCACAGTTTGGTGATGGAGACAATAGACCATTTGTAAGTTTAGGAATTACCGGACACGAAATGACTCATGCGTTAACACAATTTTCTGCCGGTTTAATTTATCAGGGAGAATCTGGTGCAATGAACGAATCTTTCAGTGATATTTTCGGAATTTCGATAGAACTTTATGCTGGAAAAGATACTAAAAAAGATATCTGGATGCTGGGAGACGAATTATACTCTCACGGAAGTTTAAGAAGTATGTCTAATCCTAAAGCAGCTGGTCAGCCAGATACTTATGGTGGAGAATTTTGGGCAGATCCTGCAAATATTAGTTATGACAATGGTGGTGTTCACCAGAATAGCGGTATCACCAATTACTGGTACTATCTTCTGGCCGAAGGAGGTCAGGGTATAAATGATCTTAACGAAAGCTATGATGTAAAGGCAATAGGTCTTGAGAAAGCTGAAAAAATTGCTTATGCAACGCTTACAGAATATTTATCTCCTTCTTCAAATTTTATGGCAATGCGCCAGGCAAGTTTGATGGCTACAGAAGATTTATATGGATTAGCTTCTCCTGAATATATAGCTGTTACTAACGCCTGGTATGCTATTGGCGTTGGACCTGCTTATGGAGAAAGACAAATACTTTTAGTTTCTTATGAGAATCCTTCTGTTCCTTGTGGTCCATTAAAAGGAGAAGAGCCTTTTTATGTTAAAATTAAAAATACGGGAAGTACTGTAATTAAATCCGGCGATAATTTAAATTTTAAATTAAGAGCAATGGCAAATGCTTTTGGCAGATTAATTACTTTTTATACTTATGACGGTAAAACTGCTTTTGAAAAAGATTTAAATCCGGGTGAAGAAGCAATTATGGCACTGAAAAGTAAAATTCCATATCAGACTGGAGGAGCTATAAATTATGTTGAAGTAAAAGTAGATCTGAATCCTATAACTGAATTTGGAGCAAAAGAAGGTTATACTTTTATTTCGAAGATAACTGTTCCGACAGCTCAAAGAGATTACGACCTTAAAGTAACAGGTTTAAGCATGCCAAGTTATACAGGAGATGTGCTTTCTTCAAGTTATCAATCAGGAATTACAATTTTCAATTTAGGATGTCTGGATATTCCGGCTGGGACGGTGTTAAAAGTGGGTTATTCTGATACAGCTGCAGGAAGTACAGCTGTGTGGAAAGATGTGACTTTAGCAACAGATTTTAAAGGAAATTCAGAAATGACAATTGCTTTTGATAATACTTTCGATTTATCAGGAGCAGGACTGCATACTTATGAGGGTTATGTTACATTGGCTCAGGATCCAATTACAACCAATAATAGTATTTTAAATGCGGCATACAGCGGTATTGTAACACAGCTTCCATATTTTGAAGGATTCGAAAAAACTCCTGGAGGATGGAATACTAAATCATTGAATGCAAGCAATCAAAAGTTCTTGTTCCAGAATTTTCCAGTATCATTCAGAGATATTAAATCTCAATATATGTGGGCAACGGTAGATTTTAGAGGAACAGAAAGAATGGCACTTAACTCTGACTTCGTACTGGAATCTCCAATCTTTGATTTTACAAATGTTGCGTCTCCATACATCGAGTTTGATTTATATTATTTATTCCACGCTGGTTATGATGGATTAACTGTAGAATATTCGGAAGATAAGGGCAAAAACTGGAAAAAAGTTGAAACTCTGAATTATCCGCAGACATTGCATTATGATGATACCGAGGGAGGCTGGTTTACTGCTGTAAATACGAATCTTAAAAAAGATCCATTTCAAATGCGTTTAAATGATTTATCTGGAAAAAAAGTAGCTATTCGTTTCCGTGTCAGAACAGATGATTATAATGACGGTTTCTTAGGAGCATTTGTAGATAATATTCGTGTAAGCGATGCACCTTATGATTTAGAAGTTTTAACTGCAAAGTTAGAGGCAGGTAAATGTACTATCGATAACACCAATGCTTCGTTTACCGCCAGAATTACAAACAATTTCGCAACTACAAATCAGGTAGTGAATGTGACGACCAAAATTCTTGATGCGGCTAAAAATGAAGTTTTCTCTAAAACTGAAAAAACAACATTGGTTTTTGCCAAGTTTAAGGATACTATAAGTTATACGGTTCCAAATATTAGTCTTAAAAGTGCCGGCGAACACACAGTGACTTTCTCTGTTTTCCCTGAGAATATCACTACTGATGTAAAACAAGCCAATAATTCTTATGTACTAACGTATGATAACTGGAACAATGATGACATGAAAGTGAATGTTCTTCCGTATAAAATGGATTTTGAAGATGTTTCTAAATACAAAGGATGGAGAACTTCTGAGAACAAAGGAGCTGCAGGATGGCAGCAAGGATTACGTGCAGATTTAGGATCACCGGGATGGTTTATTGAGGATCATACTAAATTTATGGCAAGCAACGATGACAAATGTAATTGTGATGCTTCAAACGACATGCTGGTTTCTCCTGTGTTCGATTTGACAAATTACAAATCAGCACATTTAACTTTTGATGGTTTTGGGGATACGCAGCAGCTTTCAGACGGCTATGTAAACGTAAGTACAGATGGCGGTCAGACCTGGAAAGAAGTATTTCATATGCCTTATTATGGAGGCTGGTGGCAATATGGTGTAGATTTGACTGCTTATGCAGGTAAATCTTGCGTAATGATAGCTTTTAAACACAACGATAATGGATATTTTGCAAATGGTTTTGCGGTGGATAATATCGAAATTAAAGAAACAAAATCGAATATAAGACTGTCTAATTTAAGTGTTGCAGAAGATGTTTATGAAAATTCGGCTTCACATGAATTTGCTGTAAGCGCGAGAAATTCAAGTTATAACACTTTAAATAAAGTAACTATTGAATACCAGATTTCTCAAAACGGAAATGCTCTTGGAGCTCCGGTTTCTTTTGAAAAAAATGACGAAGTATTAGTAGGGCAGACTATCGTTTACAAAATCGACAATTTACCACAATTAGCTGCAGGAAATTATGAAATTGCTGTAAAAGCATTTACGGCAGATGAACCAAAAGATCAGGCACAGGTAATAAAAGGAGTTTTTCAGGTCATTGCTAAAGCATCTGAATTAAATATCGAAAGTTTTTCTAATACTCCGGCAGGTTCATTATTGGGGACAAAAGGATTTGTTTCAAGCCAAAGTGATGAAAACTATCCATTTAAAATTGTAACTACACCAGATAATACAAGTTTAACAGTTCCTAAAAAAGACCATACGGGAGATACTTCTGCTAAAATGCTGTACAGCCCGTTGGAATAT
The DNA here is from genome assembly GCF_038290035.1 of Flavobacterium calami. NCBI lineage: Bacteria > Pseudomonadati > Bacteroidota > Flavobacteriia > Flavobacteriales > Flavobacteriaceae > Flavobacterium > Flavobacterium calami. Next base: position 46,546 of record NZ_JBBYHS010000007.1, on the reverse strand, counting down.
TTATCTTACTATGGAGAATTAAACACACCAATGTATAAATTGTCTGACAATGCTTCTGCGGTCGAGTTTTATTATGCAATGCAGAGTAATGTTAATGATATCCTGTTAGTAGATATTAAACCTGCAGGTGGTGAATGGACAGAACTATGGAGAACAAACAGAACAGGAAGTTTTGTTGATACAGAGTGGAAAAGGGCTGCATTAAACATAAGTCAGTACAAAGGAAAATTAGTAATGTTCCGTTTTAGGCACGCAAAAGCTGCCGGATATTCTTATATGGTTTTAGATGATTTGAAAATCTTTAACGATGCTGTGGCAGATGTTGCCCTGCAGATTATATCTCCGAAAGATGTTTGTGGCAGTCAGGAATACAAAGTAAAACTGACTAATGAAGGTCAGATTGCTATAAAAGAAAATGCAATTCAATTGCAGTTAGATTATTTAAATACTTCAGAAACTATTTCTGAAAGTGTTGAAACTGGTATTGCAGTTGGTGAAAGCATAGAATATACCTTTAAAAAACAGCCAAAACTTGATGACAATGAAGATTCGCATGTATTTAATTTTAGTGCGAAATTGGAGGGTGATATTATTGATCAGAATAATATTATTGAGAACTATACTTATCAGGCAGTTTCAGGTGATTTTAAATTATTTGACAAATCTTCAATTCATGGATATGCTGGCAAAAGCGTCTATATTAATGCAGAAGCTAACATATTGAGTAAAGAATTAGAGGCGGTTTCTTATAAGTGGAGCACTGGAGAAACTACCAGCGCAATTGAAGTGACTAATCCTGGTGATTATATTGTGACAGCTGTTCTTGAAAACGGATGTACTTTGACAGAAAAAGTCTCTGTGACATTTGATACCTTCCAGTCTGAACTGGTGAGCGGCGATGTCTGCGGTCCTGAAGTAGTTTTAAATCCGGGGAATTATGCTGCTTACGAATGGTTTGACGGTTCTACAGATCCATCTTTTACGGCAACTGAAAGTGGTGAATATTACGTAACTGTTTATAATGAAAATGGATTAGGTAAAATTTTCACTAGTACTATCCATATTCTTGAAAATACAGTTCCGGTAATTCAGGAATTAGAAGGAAACAAAATAACAGCTTCTGCTGATGCGGCAGGATATCAATGGTATTTGAACGGAAGACCTTTGCCAAATGCGACTGAAAAAATGGTAGCTACAATCTGGGAAGGAAGCTATAGTCTTCAGGTAACAAATGCACACGGTTGTACAAGCATGTCGGCTCCAATTGATTCTAAAGGTCTTATTATCGGAAAACTAACAAATTCTTTCAGAGTGTTTCCAAATCCTGCTGTAGATGATGTAAACATCTTTTTGGCTGATAAGGTTGAAGGCGAAGCTGAAATCAAAATTTATGCTACGGATGGTAATGCAGTTTGGAGTAAAACATATTCTGCTGTCCCTTCGAGTGTAGATGTAAGCCAGCTGACTACCGGAGTTTACATTTTAGACTGTTCGGTACAAGGTAAAAAGTACACTGCTAAGATTATTAAAAAGTAACAAATTACAGATAGAAAAGGCAGTTCTTTAAATTAGAACTGCCCTTCTTAAAAACAAATCAATACGATGAAAAAATCAAAGCTAATTGTATGCGCACTATTAATGTGTGCAGGTGTAATGGCTCAGACTGAAAAGGTTAAACTGGGAGTAAAAGCAGGATTAAATGTTTCGAGCCTTACATTTGATGAAAATGAATTGGATTCATCAAGTAAAAATGGATTTACAGCAGGTTTAATGGCAGAAATTCCCTTGGCAAAAAACTTTTTAGTTCAGCCAGAGCTTTTGTACAGCCAGCAGGGAATGAAACTATCTTATTCAGATCCTGAGGTAGAGAATTCTCATTACAAAAGTACTATTGCCTTAAATTATATAAACATTCCTGTAATGCTTAAATATTATGTAGTGAAAGGTTTGAGCCTGCAGGCAGGACCACAAGTTGGAATTCTGCTAAAAGCGAACAATAAATATCAGGACAATTTTTTAGGCTATGATAACCATGAAAAAATGGATTTAAAAGAGTACTCCAATGGGATTGATGCTTCTGTAAATTTTGGAATTGGTTATCAGTTTATTGACAAATTATATGTTGATGCAAGATACAATATGTCCTACAACAATGTCTTTAAAGACGTAACAGCAAACACAAATTATGTTATTAACAGTGATATGAAGAACAGAATTTTTCAAATAACAGTAGGTTATTTTTTTAAGTAGAGTTAGTAACAACTTCATGTCTTTTTTAAAACCGCTCCCCAAAGGAGTGGTTTTTTTGTTAATTGGTTTTACACTCAAATAATACATCAAAACAAATATCAGCTGTAAAAAATATACAGTACACAAAGAATAACCCTTTATTATATATCCCGTGCGATTACAAAAAATAGTTTTACAAATAATCGTTACGAGGGGTATATTTTCAATAATTTATCAAGCCGAACATGTTTCACTTTTTAAAATTTGGTTGCAGATTACAATTTGCAACATTAAAACAGTGCAAATTTGGCTAACTCTAATCATAACCTTTTAATTTTATTACAATGCTAATTTAAATATTGTAATTATGAGTAAAAATGCCTTATCAATTGTTTTAACTAGTTTAATGATGCTGCTGTTTTTCAGCTTAGAAGCACAGTCAAAAAAGAAACCTAACATTATTATGTTAATTTCTGATGATACAGGATGGGGTGACCTTGGGGTTTATGGAGGAGGAGAGTCTCGCGGGATGCCTACGCCAAATCTTGATAAGATGGCCAAAGAAGGAATGCAGTTCTGGGAGTTTTACGGACAGCCTAGCTGCACGCCGGGAAGAGCGGCAATGTTAACAGGACGTATTCCAAACAGAAGCGGTATGACAACCGTGGCTTTCCAGGGACAAGGAGGCGGTCTGCCGGCAGGAGAGTGGACTCTGGCTTCTGTTTTAAAGAAAGCAAATTATAAAACGTTTTTTTCAGGGAAATGGCATCTAGGCGAAGCAGATTATGCAATGCCTACCGCACACGGATTTGACAAAATGCAGAATGTGGTATTGTATCACTTAAACGCTTATACTTATGCATTTCAGTCATGGAATCCGGATATGACTCCTGAGATGCTGGCGTTCTTTAAGAAAGTTACCACAGGAGTATTAGAAGGTGAAGCAGGAGGAAAAGTAAGAGAAGTTTCTAAAGTTACTGAAGAGAATATTGCTGAGCTGGATATGATGATGACCGATAATGTATTAAAACAACTCAATGATTATGCAAAAGCGAAAGATCCGTTTTTTATGTGTGTGAATTTTGCTAAAAACCACCAGCCTAACCTGCCTTCCAAACAGTTTAAAGGAAAATCTCCTGGTGCCAGCAAATATTCAGATTGTGTGGTGGAGATGGATTACAATGTAGGGCGAGTGATGGATGAAATTAAAAAGCTTGGGATATCTGAAAATACAATTGTAATTTATACTGTAGATAATGGGGCATGGCAGGATGTGCATCCTGATGCTGGATACACGCCTTTCAGAGGTTCTAAAGGAACCGACAGAGAGGGAGGAAGCCGTGTACCTGCAATTGCTTGGTGGCCTGGGCAGATCGAAGCCGGAAAGCAGAATCATAATATTGTAGGAGGACTTGACCTTATGGCAACATTTGCCAGTCTTGCAGGGGTTGAGCTTCCAAAGAATGACCGTGAAGGCAAACCGATGGTTTTTGACAGTTATGATATGTCAAATGTATTATTCCAGAAAGGTACACCGCTTCGCAATAACTGGTTTTATTTTACAGAAGCCGAACTGTCTCCTGGAGCAGTACGTGTAAGCCATTTTAAAGCAGTTTATAATACACGAGGTGACAACGGGGCACAGGCAGGAAGTGATGCGCCAGGACAGCAGCTTGGATGGAGAGGAGACGAAACCTATGTGGCAACCGTTCCGGCTATTTATGATTTATGGCAGGATCCACAGGAGCGTTATGATTTGTTTATGAACAGTTTTACAGAAAAAACATGGACTCTTCCGGTTTTCAATAAAGCTATTCAGGATCTCATGAAAACATATATACAGTATCCGCCAAGACCGATGCAGGGAGAAGTTTATTTGGGTAATGAAACAATAACAAGATTCAGAACTGTTCAGGACGCAAAAAAAATGATGGAAGAAAAAGGCATGAAATTGCCTGAAGACGTTAAATATTAATTCACTACTAAAACTTAGCTGCAAAAAAGGTGAGATTAAATATTTCACCTTTTTTTGGATTAAGTGTTTTTAATCAGAAAAATGGATAGAAATATTATGAAAAAGACAATAAAAAAAGCAGGACTTAAACTGGCAGTTTTTTTTGTTTTTTTAATTATGGTTATTGGCTGTAAAAAAGAAAATGAAAAAACAGAAATCAAAATAGACAATACAGAAAATTCATCGCCGGAAGATAAGACTCCTCTTGCTTCGTGGAATGATACAAAAGTAAAACAGGATATCATTGCTTATGTAAAAGATGTCACCAATAGCGAAAGTTCTAATTTTATACCGGTAAAAGATCGTATTGCAACCTTTGATAATGACGGAACTTTATGGTCAGAACAGCCTTTCTATTTTCAGCTGTTTTTCGCCCTTGACCAGGTGAAAGCTTTAGCTCCCAAACATCCTGAATGGAAAGACAAACAGCCTTTTAAAGCAGTGCTTGAAAATAATATGGAAGAGCTGATGAAGCAGGGTAAACCGGGGCTTTTGCAGATCGTAGCCGTTAGCCATGCAGGAATGTCTACTGATGAGTTTGAAGCCAATGTCACTAAATGGATTAACAGCGCTCAGCATCCCATAAAGAAAAAGCTTTACAAAGAGCTGATTTATCAGCCTATGCTAGAGCTGGTAAAATACCTTCAGGACAATCAGTTTAAAGTATTCATTGTATCAGGAGGAGGAATTGACTTCATGCGCGCATGGGCAGAAGATGTTTACGGAATTCCAAAAGACCAGATTGTAGGAAGCACACTTCAGGCAAAATACGATTATAATAACGGCAAGCCTTTTATCACTAAACTGCCAGCACTGGACTTTAATGATGATAAAGAAGGTAAACCTGTGGCAATAGAAAAATACATTGGAAAAAAACCGGTGTTTGCCGCCGGAAACTCAGACGGCGACCTTCAGATGCTGCAATGGGCTGCTTCCAATAAATACAAAAATTTTGAATTGTATGTTCATCACACAGATTCTGTTCGTGAATGGGCTTACGACAGGAAATCTCCAGTTGGCACGCTGAACAAAGGACTTGATGAAGGGAAGGCCAAAAATTGGGCTTTTGCTGACATGAAAAACGACTGGAAAGTGATTTTTCCCGGCAATTAAATAACAAAATCGCGCACTATGAAATTAAAAATGCTTAAAAAAGGAACAACAAAAACCGTTAGAGATAATACAGCAGCCCTACTGCTTTTATTTGTTGGATTTTTTTCGGGTTTCGCCCAGGAAACTGAGGAGAACAAGGAACCACAAAGCGGTTCGACTTCTGTGAAATTATCACAGGAAGTAATGAATCCCACCACTTTAGCCTGGCAGCTGCAGTTAGAGGAATTTGCCATTTTTAAAACTGAGGGACAGGATGGTTTTGCACAGAACTTCCGTGTGAGAGGGATTATTCCGGTGAAAGAAGGATTTTTAATTAAAGTGCCGCAGCTGATAAGAGTGATTGCTTTTTTTAATACAGCACCCGATGGCAGAACAGGACTGGGTGATGTTACCTTAAACCAGTTTTTTATTCTCAGCAAGAAAGACTGGGGACAGTTTGGGGCAGGCTGGAACATACAGATTCCCACAAGAACTGACGATCAGCTTGGTTCTCCTCAATGGAGTCTTGGTCCGGCTTTTACAGTAACTTTCACGAATCTGGGAAAATGGCAGATGTACTGGATCTGGGAGAACTTTTTCTCAATATCCGAAAATGATAAGTACGGCTCATCTGCTTATGCTGTTTTACAGCCCAATGTTTTCTATACTTGGTCTAATGGCGTCTATGCCGGGATTGAACCGGAATGGCAGATTGATTATAAAACAGGAAAAGTAGCCATTCCTATGGATTTCAGAGTAGGATATATATGGTCGGGCAAACTAAAATATAATGCCTACATCGAGCCGGAGGTTATGGCTTACAGATCTGATGGTTATCCAAGAAACTCTGCTAATTTTGGAGTAAGATTAGGTTTTAGATGGTATCTTCCGATGTAAGTAGTATTTTGATCTCTATGAGCATTTTAAAATTAAAATCTTCTTAGGGAAATATGGTTTAAAACAATTTAAATTGATCCTGCCGTATAGGATTGAAAAAAAAAAATCGGTAACTATTTGCAGACTGGGCCCAATACACAGATTAAACACCATTTTTTGAAGATTTATAAATATTAAGATTAGCCTAAAATAAAAAACCTGCAAATCCTTGAATTTGCAGGTCTTCAGACATTTTTTATGTCTTTTACCAAAGTGGATCAATTTTGCACCAAATTCAATTTTGTTGTTTCACTTTGAAATCATGGACAAAACTTAAAAGACTAACTAATTATTTTCGATCAAGAGATTAAAAGCTTTATTGCATAGTCATAAAATAGGGATTAACTTCAAATTAATCAATTGTCTGATATTGTGGGTTGTATGCTATTTTTTTTAGCTTTTATTGAATAATTTTAATTAAATTTAGTTATGGAAATTTTAAAAAAGATAAATATGAGAAAGATTACTCTATCAGTTTTTACATTATTATGTTTTACTAGTATTTTCGGACAGGCCAGAAAGGAATTGAACTTCGGCCTTGTTGGCATCAATTATGAAATCCCTGTACATAGGGATATTACCATCGCCCCAGGAGTAGGCACGACTCTGGATCTTGACTGGCTCAACGCAGGGGTGAAGGGAAATTATTATTTCGATCATGTATTTGGTATTACCGATGACGCATGGGACGTCTATGGCGGAGCCAATGTTGGCTACTCTTTCGATCTCAGGGATGATCATGACAATAATGGCCACGACGGAAGCGATTTCAATGTCGGCCTGCAGGTAGGCGGAAGATGGTTCTGGAACGAAAAGTGGGGCGTTTATGTGGAGATCGGTGGCGGTAATGTTTCGGGCTTTTCTCCCGGAATCGGACTGACACTGAAGCTTTAGTTTGGTGGCAGAAACACATAAAATTTTTATGGCTCTCGCTCTGTACCGAAGGATTTCCTCATTTACCTCAATTACTGTTTGATTTGTTTTTGAGTAGCTGTGTCATCTTTCCTTTAAAAATTTTGGTTATAACGGCCTTGCATTTAGTTTTCTATTTCTTTGGGATTTAAGGTTTATATCAGATTGTTTTGTGTTTAACTTAAAATATAAAAAAATTATATGCAGTATTTCTCCAAAACAAAAACAACACTCAGCAAGGGTGTTACCGTACCCAGTTTGATTTTTATAATTGGAATTTGTGTGCTTTCGGCTGTTGCACCAGATTTTACAGAAGAACTTCTCAATACGGTCAAAAATTTTATTTTTGTAAATCTGAACTGGGTTTACGTTTGGTCTGTTACCATTTTTGTGCTGTTTTTGATTTATCTGATGACGAGCAAATACGGAAATATCCGGCTTGGAAGAAATAACAGCAAACCAGATTATTCTTTCTTCTCCTGGATTTCAATGCTTTTTGCAGCAGGAATGGGAATAGGATTAATGTATTTCAGTGTTGCAGAACCCATACAGCATTATTCCAATGAAATTTTTGCTGAAAAATCTATTGTTCAAAGAGCCCAGAATGCCCAGCTTTACACCTTTTTTCATTGGGGAATTCATGCTTGGGCAATTTATGGAGTGGTTGGGCTTTCTTTGGCTTATTTCACCTATAGATACCGTTTGCCGCTTTCTCTTAGAAGCTGCTTCTATCCTTTATTGAAAGATAAAATAAAAGGGAAGTGGGGAAACATAATTGATGTTTTTGCGCTTTGCAGTACATTTTTTGGAATTACCACAACATTGGGCTTTGGTGTAGTGCAGATTAATTCGGGGCTACAAACACTTAATGTAGTACCGGAAAACAGTTTTTTTTATCAGGTATTGATTGTTGCTGTACTGGTTTCTTTGTCGATTTTTTCGGCTGTAAGCGGATTGGATAAAGGAGTTAAAATCCTCAGTGGAATCAATATCGTAAGTGTAATAGTGTTGCTTCTTTTTGTCTTGATTCTGGGACCAACTGTTTATCTTATCGGTAGTTTTACAGAAGGAATCGGAACCTATATAAATAATTTTTTCAGCCTTACATTTAATACCCATGTTTACGAAGAAAATTCCCAGCCATGGTTTTATGACTGGACAATTCTTTACTGGGCATGGTGGATTTCCTGGTCGCCATATGTGGGGCTTTTTATTGCTAAAATTTCGAAAGGAAGAACTATTAGAGAGTTTGTTGGAGCAGTTTTGATATTGCCTACTTTGTTTAATTTTATCTGGATGTCTGTTTTTGGAGGTAGTGCTGTTTGGTTTGATTTACATACAGCCAATGGGTCACTAAGTGCATTAGCGGGTAATCCAGATGTTTTGATGTTTAGTTTTTTGGAATATCTTCCACTGACCAAAGCGTTGAGTTTCATTGTAATTTCAATCATTATTATATTCTTTGTGACTTCGGCAGACAGCGGAATTTTTGTAATGAACAGTATTGCAACCAAAAACGCTGAAAATTCTCCAAAATGGCAGACAATAGGTTGGGGCATATTGCTGGCAGTACTTGCGTTAATGCTTCTTAATGCCGGCGGGTTGGCAGCTCTGCAGAGTATGACACTCATTACAGCGCTTCCGTTTTCGATTATAATGCTACTCTTTATCATAAGTCTTATGAAAGCGCTCTCTATAGATAGAAAGTATTATGAAAAAGATTTCTCGCGTACCACTGTTCCTTGGTCAGGAGCATCCTGGAAAGATCGTCTAAAGCAGATTGTTTCTTTCCATGACAAATTATATGTTGACGAATTTATCAATACTAGAATTCATGAAGCTTTTAAGGAATTAGAATCTGAATTTGCCAATAATAATATTGTGGCCAAGATCAATTATTATGAAAATCCTCTAAGAAGAGAAATTGAAATTAAGCACGATAGCGTCAATAATTTCCTTTATGGCGTCAAAAATGAATCAAGAGTGGTTTCGGATTATCTTTTGGTGGATCAAAACCTTCCTGAAGTAAACGACAATGTTACTTATTTTCCGAAATCTTATTTTGGCGACGATAGAGAAGGGTACGACGTACAATTATTTACGAAGAATGAACTTATTTCTGATGTTTTAAAACATTATGAAAGATTTTTGGAAATTATTTCCGAAGAAAATAATGAAATGTTCATCAGTAGTGATTTAAATCATAAGTATAAATGATTTAGAATTTTCTCAAATGTATTTTAATCACTATTAGGTGTTATTTCTAAGATAAAAAGACTGTCCTTACTTTTTGGACAGCCTCTTTTGGATGCGGTAATCTCAAATGGACAAATTTTTAGCGATTTATGGAAGGTAACAAAAAAACAAAATCGTACCTCTTTTTATTAAAACCGTCTTAGCTTTTTGTGGCAGAAAAGATATACGCTCTATGTTTAATTTTCTATATATTCACTACAATTTTTCCAAATTGCTGATTAGATTCCAAATAGTAATGAGAAGAAACGATGTCATTAATATTAAAAACTTTATCGATAGCAGGTTTCAGTTTTTCTTCGGTTAACCCTTTATCAATAAAAGATATGGCTTCTATTAAGACTTCCATATTACCCATCACTTCAATAGCTGAATAGCCTCTAATAGTTGGAGTTTTCATCAAAACATCAAATGCTGGAAAACTGGCAGGTTCGTGACTCAATGCACCGTAAACAAATACTTTTCCGTTTTCTGCAACAGAACTTAAGAGGTTACTGAATTTAGTACCGACAACAGGATCTAAAATTAAATGCGCCCCTACATTTTCTGTGATTTTTAAAACTTCAGCTGCAATATCCTGCTCAGCTGTTACGATTACATGAGCTGCACCCGCTTTCAATAAAGCTTCTTTTTTCTTTGCCGAAGTAGTTAAAGCAATTGCAATTCCTCCAACATAATTAGTCATTTGAATGGCAGCCAATCCTGCACTACTCGAAGCAGCATTAATTACCACAAATTGTCCCGCTTTTAATTGTCCCGAATGTACCACCATACCATACATTGTTAAATAACTTGTCCAAACAGATGCTGCTTCGTCAAAAGACAAATTTGATGGATATTTGTGTATTGCATAAGCTGGCATATTAATATACTCGCCATAAGAAGCATAGTTGTGTAAAGAAAAACCAGGAACAACATTTACAACATCGCCCACTGCCAAATGCGAAACTTCAGCACCAACTGCTTCGATAATTCCTGCAGCTTCGTAGCCTAATTGAGCTGGAAATATAGGATTCTCGATGTACATTCCCTGACGGTACATGGCATCAGCTCTGTTTATACCTATTGATTTTACTTGAATTCTTACTTCCTGAGGACCAGGATAAGCAACTTCAATTTGTTCTACTTTTAATACTTCAGGAGCTCCAGCTTCGTGGAAAATAACTGTTTTCGATGTTTTTGATAAATTATTCATTGTTTTATTTTTTATAATTTTTTAATTGATTTTGATAAGGCAAAGTTGCATCAAAGACAAGCCTTACAACAATGAGATATGATAAAAAAAACCGTTGACATTTGTCAACGGTTTCTATAATTTAAAACTTAAAACAGAGTTTATTTCGTTCCTTGTTTTCTAATCCTGCTCAACGTTTCTTTCGTAATACCCAAAAATGAAGCAATTATGTGCTGTGGGAATCGTTGAATAAATTGTTGATGATGAGCAGCAAATTCTTCATAGCGTTTTTCAGCCGTGTTGCTGATGGTAGAACTTAATCTGCGTTGGCTGGCAATGGCATTTCTTTCATCCATTAAACGTATCATCTGTGCCATTGCAGGTATTTTGTCCATCAAATCCAACATTTCAGCTCTTGTAATAATAAGAAGTTCGGTGTCTTCCCAAGCATCAATATTGTATTTTGAAGGTGTAAGCATAGTTGAACTTTCGCGATCGTTTGCCCAATAATTTTCTATAAAAAGATGTACAATATGTTCTGCACCTTTTTCATCAACACTGTATTGGCGCATAGCCCCTTTTACAATAAAACCAGCATGTTTACACACATCGCCTTCCTGCAGAAAATATTGCTTTTTTCTTAACTTTTTAGGTTGAAAAGTTGCAACAATTAAGGCTTGCTCTTCACTTGTAAGCGGTAAGTTTGCATATTGGCTGATATAGGCTATTAATTTTGCGTGCATTCGTCTGATGATTCATTAAAACAATGCAAGGTATAAAAAAACGCTTTATTTCATAGCATCATTTACAGTCTGACTATCTACAAATTGCTCAAAACTGATAATTTTACCATCCTTCAATTTCCAAACGTGTGCTACTCTGGCTGTGAATGATTTGCCTGTAGTTTTATAGATCCCTGCATAAGTTCCGTAAGCAACGACTTTATCATCGCTGGTAAGGTAATCTTCTGGAGTAAATTTATAATCTATCCATTCGCTCCCCAATCGGCTGAAAACGTTTTTGGTTATATTTTCTAATCCAATGTAGGTTCCTGCATATGGAAAGCCTTTGGCTTCTGTCCAGGAAATATCTTCGGCAGCATATTTAGCAAGATTTTTACCATTTTCTTCCGAAGTTTTTCCTTCGTAAGTGCTTTTTATGATATTTAGATTTGTCATTGTCTTTTTGTTTAAAGAACAGCCTGACAATGTAAAAAGTATCATCAGGCTGTAGATAATTAATTTTACCATTTCATTTCTCCAGTATTTACTTTTGCACCGATCTGCAAGGCAGTTTCAAAAGTAAGTGTTGGGTATTTTGTTTTCAAAGCTTTAATTAAGGCTTCTGATGTTTTATTGGTTTTCAAAGCTTCTTCGTAGAATTGAATGTAACTTTTGGTATGATTTACAGCAGCAATATCAAATGGAGAATTGGAATTAGCATGAGCCGGAATTACAATTTCAGGTTTAAAAGCCGAGATTTTATCTAAAACTGCAATCCAGTTTTTACGGGCTTCTGGAGTTTGTGCATCCGCCATCCAAAGATTAAAAGTCGTTCCAAAAACATTGATTCCGCCCACAACTGCTTTGATCGAAGGAATCCATACAAAAGTTTTATTCGGAAATTCTTCCAAACCAATGATTTCTAATTTCTGACCTTCCAGTTCAATACTGTTACCTTTTAAAACCTGCGGCAAGACAACATTTGAAGTAATGACTTTACCCAATCGTTCGCCCCAGACGTCCAATTTTTTTTGAGCAGTAGCCTTAATTGCTTCTACTGATCCAGGTGATGCATACGCCACTACATTCGGAAAATGTTTTTTGAATATTTCCAGTCCAAAATAATAATCAGGATCTGCGTGGGAAACATAAATTGAGGTTAGTTTTTTACCACTTGATTTAATTTCCTGCGCAACTTTTTCGGCATCCGCCAAAGTAAATTGGGCGTCAATCAAAATAGCATCTGTTTTTCCCGATACGATCACCGATGCTACACCAAAGCTGTTTTCTGATGCGTTGTAAATTTGAAGTTTAAAATATTTAGTTTCAATTGTTTTGAAACTCTGTGCTTGTGATTCCATATTAAATAAAATTAAAATTGTTATAAATACTGTCGAGATAGTGTGTTTCATTTCTTTTGCTGGTTTAAATTAACACTGCAAAGATGAAATGATATGCGATATCAAAACATTAAACTAGTTTAATAAATAAAGGGAAATCTTATTTTTTCACCGCAATTTTCTTTCGAATATTACTCAAAAAAACATTGGTAATTCCCAAATAGGCAGCTATTTGGATATTAGAAAGGCGCTGGACAAGCTGTGGGTATTTTTCTGTAAATTCTATATAACGGGATTCTGCCGTTTTACTTAAATTATCAATCATTCTTCGTTGAAGGGCAACGTGTGTTTTTTGGGTCATAACCCGAAATAGTTTTTCAATTTGAGGTAAATTAGCATAGGCAAACTCTTTATCCTTTTTTGAAATTATAAGCACTTCGCTGTCTTCAAGCGCTTCTATGAAAAGATGTGAAGGTGTTTCGGTAGTAAAACTGTCAATATCAGTAATCCACCAATTTTCAATAGCAAAATAGAGTATTTGCTCAAAACCATTTTTGTCAATATGATAGACGCGAAACAACCCTTTGGTGACAAAGCCTTCAAATTTACAAATCTCGCCTTCTCTAAGTAAAAAGCTCTTTTTTGGAATTAACTTTTGTTCAAACAAACTGCAAAACTGTTCTGTTTCATTTGCAGAAAGAGAAATATGTTTAGCTATATTTTGTTTTAAAAGTGCTGTCATTTAACATTATCCAGGTCATTAATTAAAGAATTAAAAATAAGTAAATATTTTCAATAAACCAGGATCATAATTGTGCTTGATTTTTCCTTCCCTAAAATTGCGACCAAATTGTGCCTAACTTTTTTTGGACAGTGCATTTGGATAGCCTCTTTTTGTTTGTGCAGTATTCAAATTATTACATATCAATTTAATTGAGCTTAATTTTTAGAATGACCGGGTTGTTTTGATGCAAAATACATTACAATAATAATGTAAAGTTCGGTTATGCCTGCCGGTAATAAATCATTTGTGTAACCGTCAAATGCTACGCTGATAATTCTGCAAATCAATATTACACTTATTAGTAATAAAGACGCTTGATACCAGGTTTTATTTTTGGTAATTAAGCCCATAAGCATTATTAACCCGCCTCCTATGAGCATACCGCCAATAGCTCCTCTAAAAGTACTGTATGTCATTATGCCTAATGGCTTAATGCCATACAATTCAAAAGTATTTAAGGGAGCAAACACATTTACTGCACCTAAAACCAATAAAGGAAGAATTGCCAGTACTACTAAAATATTGATTAGTTGTTTCATATGTTGATTTTTATTGTTTTTAATCGGTCATATGTAATTCGCACATCAACAATGGTGTTAGCGACCAAATTTTGAGTTATGCTCATTTCATTTTTTTTTTTTTTAAATTTCGCATATATCTGGATTTTGTCTTTTAAATATTTGGACTAAAAGCCATTGTAAAGATATATGCGAAAAAGTATAAGGATTTTTATTTTTATCTGCTCTTAAAGATTGACTATAATTTTACCAACGGTTCTGCCTTTTTCTAAATATAAATGTGCATCTCGCATCTGGTCAAAATTAAATGTTTTAGAAACGTGTGATTTAATAATGCCTTTTTCCAATAGCTGAGCAAGCTGTAGCATATTTTCACCGGATGACTGTACAAGCAAAAATGATAAATTGACCTCTTTTGATTTTGCTTTTTCAAGTTGATCTTCAGAAAAACTGCTGGATACAATTGAAACAATTGTTCCGCCTTGTTTTATAACATCTAAAGATTTTAGAATCGTATCGCCTCCAACAGTATCTAATACAAAATCGACATCTGAAACTGTTTCCTGAAAATTTTCTGTTGTATAATCTATATGTTGATCTGCTCCATTTTGTAAAACAAATTCTTTGTTTTTTGCTGATGAAGTACCAATTACATAAGCTCCAAGATGTTTTGCAATTTGTGTAGCATAGTGGCCAACACCGCCCGATGCTGCGTGAACTAAGACTTTATCTCCTTTGCTTACATTGGCTTTTTCTACCAAAGCCTGCCAGGCCGTAAGGGCAGCAAGTGTAGCCGATGCCGCTTCCTGATGAGAAATATTTTTGGGTTTTAAGGTTAAATGCGCAGATGGAACAGCAGTAAATTCGGCATAAGCATTTCCTTTTCCTGGAAAATTCGCCATTCCGAAAACATCATCACCTATTTTGAAATCGGTTACCTCATCGCCAACTTCCACCACGGTTCCTGACAGATCCCAGCCAATAACAGCTGGTCTTTCTGAACCAAGAATCCAATTCAATGCGCCTTCATTTGCTCTTACTTTATAATCAATTACGTTTACACTTAATGAAATTGTTTTTACCAAAACTTCATTACTCTTAATAGTTGGTTTTGCACTTTCTATATATTGCAGATTATCTACACTTCCTGCTTCGTTTAAAATTATTGTTTTCATTTTTATTTTAAAATTTGTTTAATTCTTTTAGGACATTTTTTTCAAGAACCTATTAACCAAAGGTCTAAATTCCTAATTTTTGGTATATCGCTGCGCAGGCTGACCGGTTTGTGAAGCTTGCAATAATTTTATACGGGCATCTTCATAAGTGTCAATTAGATTCTGGTCGTTTACAGACGGATGCGTTAGTAATTCGCCTTTATCTAGTCCGGCAAGAATGGCATCAACACAATCTTCGGTTTTCATAATAGTTGACTGTTCCAGTGCAGATAAAGGAACACCACCAACCTCCCATATTTCGGTTGCAGTTGTAGCAGGATTTACCAATTGAATATGGATATTTGTTCCTTTTACTTCTTCCTGAAGCCCTTTGGTGTACTGAATAACAAAACCTTTAGTACCGCTATATATGGCACTTATAGGTAAGGAATAAAAACCGAGTACTGAAGCTATATTAATTAAGGTCCCTTCGTTTTTCTCTAAAAACTGCGGTAAAATAGCATTCGATAATAACATTAGAGCAGTGATATTTACATTCACCATCTCTTTTTGTTTCTCCACACTAGTCTTAGTAACTGATGTAAGTGTCGAAGTACCGGCGTTGTTAATAAGCAATGTTATACTCTTGTCATTTCTTAACTCTTCTGCCACTTTTTCTAAGTCTGTATCCAAACCTAAATCTGCAACTAAGTTGGTTACTTTAATTCCATAACTGTTTTCCAGTTTTTCAGCTAGTGCATCCAATCTATCCTTACGACGCGCTACTAATTTTAAATCATAACCACGTTGTGCCAGTCTTTCTGCAAATACCTTACCTAAACCTGATGAGGCACCAGTTATTACCGCAGTTCCCATTTTATTGTTTTCTTTCATTTTGAAAATATTTAAATTATGTGTTTTTTAAGTAAACAGATCTGTTTACATATTGCAAATGTAAACCAAACTGTTTACATTTGCAATAAATTTTTTTTATTCATGGAAAAAAAAATAAATCAAGTTTCAAAAGCCCAAAAAAGGGAGGAAATGATTAAAAGTGCTTATGCCATTTTTTACAAAAACGGTTTTCATGCCACTGGTGTAGATGCCATTGTTGATAGTACAGGAATATCCAAACGAACACTTTACAAACACTTTACATCAAAAGAGGGACTCATTATTGCAGCGGTTAATTATTACCACCAAATCATGTATGGAGCAATATCTGATTATATAGAAAAACCTGTATTAGACAATCCAGTGGATAAGGCTTTAATGATTTTTGACTTTCTTGAAGAATTAGTGGATGCCGGAAATCTTGACGGCTGCTTTGCAATGAATGCAAAAACAGAATATGCGCACAAGGCAGCAGAAATAGAATCAGCCTGTGATGTGCATACTAAATCACTAATAGCGCTGATTGAAAAGTATCTTTCAGAGGCAGAAATTAAAGAAAGTGAATTGCTGGCTGTTCAGATTATGATGTTATTTGAAGGCGCAATTCTGCGTAGCAAAGCGACTGAAAGTTCTTCACCAATAAAATTAGCCAAGTCTGCCGCTAAAGTGCTTTGCAGTCAATATTAATGTGGTTATAATGAGGTTTTTTTGCAAAAGTATAGTTATAATCATAACAAATTATAATATTGCAATCGATTTATACCTCTTAATTCCCTGAAATATTTAGCTCTGTTAAAAATCTTCTGCTTTGATTTAAGTTCAGCATATAGGGCAGGACTGCGGGACTATTTGTTGCTATCAGCAGTATTGAATCATTAGAAGATTTTGCAACGTTGACTGCTATGGTCCTAACGCCACAGATTTTATTGGAAAGAAGCCTGATATGATGTTGAGCTTCAAATCTTTTAATGAATTGTATTTCTATATTTTACAGCGCATTTCTGTCAATTCTGTATTGATAGCTTTAAAAGTCTGATGTTTTGGGGTTTTAATGAAATTTACATCTTAATGCTCTCTATACTGTAAGGGAGTAAATCCGACTCTTTTTTTAAAGTAAGTTCCAAAAAAAGACGGATTGGCAAAATTTAATTCATCGGCAATCTGAGATACAGTTAAGTTAGAACTTTTTAAAAGTGCCTTTGCGGCCATAATTACCATTTCGTCGATCAGTTCAAGAACAGATTTTCCATTTACTTCCATTATTATTTTAGAAAAATATTTAGGTGTCAAGTGCAGTTTTTCGGCATAAAACTGAACACTTCTTTCTGTTTTATAATGCTCATAAAGCATTCTGGCGAACTTCATCTGAATTTCTTCTTTACGGTTTTTATATTCTAAAACAGTATTGCTGTTTTCCGAAGAATACAGCTGTAATATCTGATAGAGAAGTGCAGACAAAAAACTTCTAATAATATGTTCTCTATACAAAACTTGTTTTTGATACTGATTAACCATCAGCTCGTGGACTAAAAGAAATTCTTTAAACTGGCTGGGAGCTAACTGCCAGCACACTTTTTCTTCTATTATTTTTACAATATTTCCCACTGGCAGGGGAAGTTTAATAGTTGAAATAAAGTCGAATGTGAATAAGAGGAACTCTATCCTTAGGTTTTTGCTTTGTTCATTTATCTGGACAATATTCTGGGGCATTATCAGCAGCAGCGTATTTTTAGCTACATCATATTCAAGTAGGTTTATGCGAATTTTACCGTTCCCTTTTTTACAAAAAACCAAAGCTATCCCTTCCACTATATGAGGATGATTGAAATCAATGGCATGTTCTTCAACCTTCGTGGAATTTCTTGAAATAATGAACCCTTCAGTTTCGGTCAGCACATCTACATGAAGCTGCTTTGCAAAATGGTCAATGGAGATTTTACTATACTGTTCTCTATTCATGAGGTATTGAACTTTTTATGGTGTAAAGATAGTAAAAAGCGACATTTTGAACAGTATTGAGGAAAAATTGATTTCTGGTAATGCCTGCTGATCCAAGATCTTTGCGGTATACTTAAACCTAATAAAAGAGAAAATGAACAAGTTAAAATTTATACCATTCCCGTTTTTAGGAGTATTGTCAATGCTCTTGATCCTTTCTTCCTGTACTTCTAAAGACAGCCAGAAACTCTCTGATGCAATTCCTGTGAGAATTCAGAGCATCAGTTCGGACACTGATTCATATCCACGGGAATATATTGGCACTGTTGAAAGTGATAAAACAGTAGATGTCAGTTTTATTCTGCCGGGAACAATCGAACAGATGTATGCTGCTGAGGGACAGAACGTGAAAAAGGGGCAGCTGCTGGCCAGACTTAATATTACGAGTCAAAAAAATGCCCATGATTTATCTGTGGCAGCATTGAAGCAGGCTCAGGATGCTTACAAACGGCTTTCTTCCATGCATGAGGATAAAAGTCTTCCCGAAATTCAGTTTGTCGATGTAAAGACGAAATTAGAACAAGCGAGGGCGAGTGAAGAAATTGCAAGGAAAAATCTGCAGCAATGCACAATTTATGCTCCTCAAAGCGGTGTTGTTGGGAGAAAATCATTTGAGACAG
The DNA here is from genome assembly GCF_038290035.1 of Flavobacterium calami. Lineage (NCBI taxonomy): Bacteria > Pseudomonadati > Bacteroidota > Flavobacteriia > Flavobacteriales > Flavobacteriaceae > Flavobacterium > Flavobacterium calami. The sequence continues at coordinate 27,906 of NZ_JBBYHS010000007.1, read as the reverse complement.
GTGCCAATGTAATGCCGGGTAGCACGGTTTACACTATTATGAACATAGATAATGTCAAAATAAAGGCTGCGATACCTGAGGGCGAAATTTCGGATATGCGTGAAGGGAATAAAGCGAAAGTGATTATTTCTGCTCTCGGAGATTCAGTTTTTGAAGGAAAACTGATTGAGAAAGGCGTTACGGCCAATCCGGTTTCCCATACCTATGATATAAAGCTGCTTGTAAAGAATCCTTCAGGGAGAATTGTTCCTGGGATGGTGTGCCGCACCTATTTGGGGAGTACTGCTTCAACTAGCAGCATTATTGTACCGATGACTGCCGTGCAGGTCGACTATTCAGGAAAAAGATTTGTGTGGCTTATGAATAAAGAGAATAAGGCCGTTTACAAGGAAGTAAAGCTTGGAGGCCTTTCCAAAAATGGGGTTAAGATAATGGATGGTCTTCAAGAAGGAGATAATTTAATTACTGCCGGATATCAGAATATTAGTGAGGGAACCATCGTAAAAGCGACTAATTAATTAAAAGTTCAAATGGATAAAAATAATGGAATTATAGCAGCGGCGGTTAAATACAATAAAATTGTATTGCTGCTTATCATTACCCTGGTGTTATTTGGGATGTTTGCCTTATATAAAATGCCTAAACAGGAATTTCCTGTCTTTACAATACGACAGGGTGTTGTTGTTGGAGTGTATCCCGGGGCAACATCAGCTGAGGTTGAACACCAGCTTGCCAAACCCCTTGAAAACTTTCTTTTTACTTATAAGGAAGTAAAAAAATCAAAAACCTATTCCCAGTCAAGAGACGGAATGGTATACATTTTTGTCGAGCTAAACGACGAGGTAGCCAATAAGGATGAAGTATGGTCTAAAATAAAGCATGGTCTTTCCAATTTTAAAATGCAGCTTCCTTCGGGGGTACTTGCTGTCATTGCAAACGATGATTTTGGTGATACCTCTGCGCTTTTAATTGCTTTGGAGTCGGATACCAAAACTTACCGCCAGCTTAAAGAATATCTTGAAGCATTGGAAAATAAATTAAGATCGGTTGAATCTGTATCGAATCTAAGGAGGTATGGGGTTCAGAACGAGCAGTTGAGCATTTATGTGGATAAGGAAAAAGTGGCCAGTTACAGCATCAATCTCTACAGTCTTTACCAGACGCTTTTGACAAAGGGAATGATTGGGCCCTCAGGTGTGATTGACAATGATGAGATGGTAGTTCCTATTCATATCGCACGGCCGTTTTCTTCAGAGCGTGATTTGGAAGAGCAGATTATTTATTCTGATCCGCAGGGGAATCATATACGGCTGAAAGATGTTGCAAAAGTAGTGCGGGAATATCCTAAAGCATCCAGTTATACCATAAGTAATGGTAAAAAGTGTCTTGTCCTTTCAACTGAAATGCGTCCGGGCTATAATATTGTCCAATATGGAACAGATGTAGATCAGGTATTGAAGGCTTTTGAGAAAACACTTCCATCTGACGTTAAGATTTACCGAATTGCAGATCAGCCTCAAGTTGTTGATGCTTCTATTAGTTCTTTTTTAGAAGAATTGCTTATTGCAATTATCGCTGTTATACTGGTAACAGTTGTTTTTCTTCCCATACGCGTTGCAGGGGTTGCAGCTTCGACGATTCCAATTACGATATTTATCTCGCTGGGAATCATGTTTGCTGTAGGCATTGAACTCAATACCGTGACTCTTGCGGCACTTATTGTTGTGCTGGGAATGATTGTAGATAATTCTATAGTTATTGTTGACAGCTATCTGGAAAAACTTGATGAAGGGATCGATAGAAAAAAGGCGGCCATTGACAGCGCCAAAGAATATTTCAAAGCAATATTCTCAGCTACACTTGCCATTGGAATTACATTTTTTCCTTTTCTGATCACTTTTACCGGGATGATGTATGATTTTCTAAGTGCTTTTCCATGGACTATATTAATTACCTTATCCATTTCTCTTGCTATTGCAGTTTTGTTTGTTCCCTTTTTGCAGTACTTTTTTATCAAAAAAGGAATCCATTCAGCGCCGGCAGGTAAAAAGCGCCATAAATCCTTTATGGATTATGTCCAGTCTTTTTATGATGCCGTGCTTAAAAGAGTATTTCTTTTTCCAAAAATTACTTTTGTCATTGGTATTATTTTCGTCGCATTAGGGATCGCAATGTTTGTTAATCTTCCTTTAAAGATACTTCCTACAGCAGAGAGGAATCAATTTGCAGTAGAAATATTCCTGCCTCAGGCAAGTGCGCTGGCCCAGACAGAAACCGTAGCAAAAGATCTGGCTCAAGTACTTTCAAAAGATAAGCGTATCCGATCTATAACCACTTTTATGGGCACAGGATCACCCAGGTTCCATACCACTTACGCTCCTAAGATCGGAGGATCTAATTTTGCACAGTTCATTGTAAATACGGTATCAAGTGAAGCTACGATTGCCCTGCTGGACGAGTATTCTGAAAAATATGCAAGACGTTATCCTAATGCTTATATAAAATTCAAACAGCTGGATTATCAGGCTGGTGTGGATGCCGATATTGAGGTGCGCCTGAGCGGTGACAGCATTTCAGATTTGAAAGCGGCGGCAGCAAAACTAGAGGCTGAGATCAAAAAACTAAATGCACCCCAAAGGGTTTATACTAATTATGAAGAGATCCTTCCTGATATTTCCATTAGCGTAGATCCTGTAGAATCAAACCGATTAGGCATCAATGAAGGACTTTTGGGAATTGGTCTTACCTCAAGATTTGGCGGCCTTCCTATAACAACAGTCTGGGAAGGGGATTACAAAGTTCCCGTAGTGCTTAAATCAAAGTGGCAGGGCAAAGACCCTGAGGGGGCCGATGTTGAGAATGAATATATTTCAGGACTTTTTACACCGGCTGTTCCCCTTAGGCAAGTTGCCAAGGTTACAAACGGATGGAATGAGGGACAGATTGTGCGCAGAAATGGAGTCCGTACCCTGTCGGTTTATGTAGATCTTAAGAGGGGAAATAAAGCGAATGTTACACAAGCTGAAGTGGAAGAGATTGTGCAGAAAATGTCAAAAGAAATTGACAGCAGGAATATTGCTGTTTCCTATGGCGGCATAAAAGAGGATACCAATGACCAGCTTCCAAAAATTGCGGCAGGTCTTCTGATCTCAATAACCATTATTTTCTTTATACTGGTTTTTCATTTTAGAAAAGTAAGCCTTGCTTCGCTGGTATTTGCCTCAACATCTTTTAGTTTCTTCGGGGCGGCATTTGGTCTCTGGCTTATGGATATGGAATTCAGCATGACAGCAGTTCTGGGGCTGGTGAGTCTGATAGGAATCATTGTCAGAAACGGCATTATCATGTATGATTATATTGAAGAGCTGCGCAATCACGCTAAGATGACAGTGCTTGAAGCCTGCGTGGAAGCAGGAAAGAGAAGGATGAGACCTATACTTCTTACATCACTTGCAGCGTCAATGGGTGTTATACCTATGATTATCAGCAAGAGTCCGCTCTGGGGACCTATGGGAACGGTAATATTTTTCGGGACTTTAATATCGATGGTATTCATCCTTACCATGCTCCCGCTGTTATATTGGATGACTTATAAAAATGAAGATTTGAGCGTAACTGCTTAAAAAATAAATAGGAAAAATGAAAAACTTACAAATACTAGTGCTGATCCTGGCAATTATGCATTCGGGATATGGCCAGACACAGCTTACAGTGGAGCAGATTAAAAGCATGGCTGTAAAAAACAACAGTAAGGTAAAAAACAGCACCCTTGAGCTTGAAGCCGCAAAGGAATCTAAACAGGAGATGTTTACCAATTATTTTCCAAAAGTTACTGCTTCGGCTCTTGGGATGAAGGCTATAGATCCTCTTTTGGAGATCAAAATGAAAGGAGGAAACCTGCCTGTATACGATGGTAACCCAGCCAATCTGGCCGGGGCATCCCAATTTGCTTACATGCCCGATGTTAATATGGGACTCTTTAATCAGGTTGGATTAGGTTATTTAAATGTTCTGCAGCCTGTTTACGCAGGGGGAAAGATTAAAACAGCCAACAATCTTACAAGCCTCAATGTTGAGGTAAAAGAGAGACAGCAGCATTTAACAGCAGATGAAATCATTCTTACAGCCGAGCAGCAGTACTGGCAGGTTGTAATTGTACAGGAAAAACAAAAAACACTTGAAGGTTATATACAGTTTTTGGATACATTGTACAGGCAGGTCAGCGCTGCTTTTAAAAGCGGTATGATAATTAAAAATGATCTTCTCAAAGTAACAATCAAACAGCAGGAGCTTCAGGTAAGTAAAATACAGCTTGCCAATGAAAGAAAACTTGCTCTGATGCGTCTTTGCCAGACCATAGGAGCAGAGTACAATCCTGAAATTAGCCTCAGCAGCAGTCTGGCCGATCTATCTGAACCGGGAAATTATTTTGTTGCGCATAACACGGTGCTGGCTAACCGGGCAGAATACCAGCTTTTTGAGAAAGCGGCTGAGGCTTCAAGGCTGGAAACAAAACTTAAAAGAGCTGATTATATGCCCAGTCTGGGAGTCGGGGTTACTGCTTATTACATGGACCAGTTTGAAAGCGGTCTAAGCGGAGCCGGCAATGGGATGGCTTATGCTTCGCTGAACGTTCCCATTTCTGACTGGTGGGGCGCAAAACATAAATTAAATGAGCTTAAATTACGGGAGTCCATTACTAAAAACTCCTTGGAGGAAAGTAAAGGACTATTGCTGCTGCAAATGGAAAAGGCATGGACAGACATAGTGGAATTAGATCAAAAAATCCATTTGATTCAGGCAATGCTTCTGCAGACTCAGGAAAATTTAGCTGTAAGTCAGAAAAGCTATAACAATGGCATGATTCAGCTTTCTGATCTGCTGGAAGCACAGGTTTTAAAGATAGAAACCTGCGATAAGCTTATTGAAGCTAAAAGCCAGTATAAAACTGCGTTGACAAAATATCTACAGGTAACAGCTCGATAGAATCATGAAAACAAGGGATAACACCTATTTTTTCAAAGTAAAATTTAAAGACAGATATGATGAGTTCTGGCTCAGGGAAGATATTGAAGCGATTAGTTCAAGCCTGAAATATGAATTTATCGAGGATTTAAAAATAATAAGAATTTCGCACTGTATGCTTTATATCTGTGAAATAACTGCTATACTCGATTGTTATAATTTGGAGTATGTTCGTTATTGCGATTTGCAAGATCAAAAGAGACAGCCGCACTGTATCCAATGAGAATAATTGCGGTTCTGCATCATAATTCTAAACAAATAGCTCAAATAAAGACCTCTTTTGCTGTTATGCAAAAGAGGCTGATATAAGCGGGAATTTGTCGTGTTTTTTAGAAGATCAAATATGAAAAAAAATGTTTCGCAAGAGAGAAGAAAAAAAATAGAAGAAATTTTGAATTAATAGAGCTGCTGCTTATAGTGGTCTTATAGATCGTGGTGGCGTTTAAGTATAGGGGCGCTGAAATGATCATTTTAGAAAGTTTAAAAAAAACATTATGAAATTTATGATTTTCTTGCTGCTGATGGTTTGCTTTCAAAGGAGTTCCAAGTATAAGCTGGGCTTATATTCTGGAGAAATACAATTTTTTATTTAAAAAATTTCGCATAATTAAATTGTACACAATTTAAATATACGTATATTTGCATTGTCAAAAAATAGAATTAGAATTTATAAAACAATAAACAATGTCATTAATAGAAGATTTAAATTGGAGACATGCCGTAAAAGCGTATGATTCAACAAAAAAAGTATCTGAAGAAGATTTAGATAAAATTTTAGAAGCTGCAAGATTAGCTCCGACTTCATCTGGTTTACAGCCTTTTCGTGTAATTGTTATAGAAAATCAGGAATTGAAAGAGAAGATGGTGAAAGGTGCCTTAAATCCGGAAGTTATGAGGGATTGTTCTCATGTCTTGGTTTTTGCAGCATGGGACAGCTATTCTAATGAGAAAATTGATAAAGTTTACGATCACCACACTGATGTAAGAGAATTGCCAAGAGGCCGTTTCAGCAGTTATACGGATCAGATTAAGCAAATCTACGGAGCACAAACTCCTGAGCAGCATTTTGCCCACACTGCAAGACAATCCTATATTGCATTGGCTCTTGCAATGGCTCAGGCAGCTGAACTCAAGATTGATTCTACTCCAGCTGAAGGTTTCAGCAATGAAGTAGTAGATGAGATTTTGGATCTAAAGGAATTAGGTTTGAAAAGTGTTACGCTTTTATATCTTGGTTATAGAGACATCGAAAAGGACTGGCTCTCTCAGATGAAGAAAGTAAGAATTCCTATGGAGGAATTTATCATCAGAAAATAGTTGTTTACTTTTTTGTCAATAGATTATGGAAAATCACCACCCGCTCCAATTGGGAAACCAGCTTTGTTTTCCGATTTACGTTATTGCAAAGGAAATTATCGCTTTGTACAGACCATTTCTCGATGAGATTGATATTACCTACTCGCAGTATCTTGTAATGATGGTGCTTTGGGAGAAGGATGGATTGACAGTAAATCAGATTGGCGAAAAACTGTATCTGGATAGTGGAACCTTAACTCCGCTTCTTAAAAGACTTGAAGTTAAGGAGATTATTATCAGAAAAAGAAAAAAAGAAGATGAAAGGGTAGTTGAAGTTTTTTTAGCTGATAAGGGAAGAAATCTGCAGCAGAAAGCGTGTGAAATTCCGGCAAAAATGCAGGAAAAACTAAATTTAACAACAGAAGATTTATTGGAGCTAAAAGAAACGGCTCAGAAAATTTTAAATAAAATTCAAAAATAAAATGAAAACATTATATACAACAAACGTTACTGCAAAAGGCGGAAGAAACGGACAGGTAAAAAGCGAAAACGGAGTTTTGAATCTCGAGGTAAGAATGCCGAAAGCTTTAGGAGGAACCAATGATGATTTTCCCAATCCTGAAATGCTTTTCGCAGCAGGATATGCGGCTTGTTTTGACAGTGCACTGAATTTGATTATCAGTAAATCTAAAATTGAAACAGGTGAAACATCTGTAACTGCACAAGTGAGCATCGGGCAGAATGAAGACGGCGGTTTTGGTCTTGCAGCAGAGCTCGATGTGAATATTCCGGGAGTTACTATTGAACAGGCTCAGGAATTGACACAGAAAGCGCATCAGATCTGTCCTTATTCCAATGCGACAAGATCCAATATGGAAGTAAAGCTTTTGGTGACCAATAATTAAGGTTTTTTTTAAAAATATATATAAAATCTGCTTCTTTTGATGCAGATTTTTTTATTTAACCATGATCTTGATTTAGTATTTTTATAAGTAGCTGATATCAGTTATAATTTGATTCGTAATGGTTTTTTGCTTTTCTTGAGTTGAAATACATTTCCTTCGGGGTTGCGACTTTTCTGGATCGGTTTAAAAAATGTTTTTTGTTTCTGAGAAGAATATATCAGATAGTTTCGCCTTCATTAATTTTTACCAGGTATTTTGTAAAACGATTTCTCCCGCAGATTCGTTTTTACCTGCCACTGTTTTTATGATGCTGTACCGGGTATAATTTTCAACTGTAATTTCAATAAGATAAGTCTTTGCGTTAAGGTTTTTTATTAAAAATTCCCCATTATTATTGCGGACTTTAAAATCCTGGATTTTTTTTCTCTGATCTGTAAAAGCATTCAACTCGAAAACCTTAATGCAAAATGATTCAATAGGACTGAATCCATTATCTACAATCCTTCCCCAGATGCTGAAGCTTTCCTTCTGTGATTGTGCGGCGAAAGAGGAAATAGAAAGAAGGATAATTAAAAGTGTTCTTTTGATCATGATATTTAATTGGTGTGTTATCAGTTCGTTTTTGACTGGTCTTCCTTGACATAAGGTGCCGGGCAGTTAATAAATGAACTTTATCATAAAGGAAAGTTCTGCCGGCATCGAGCCGGGAGTGTTTTTAATTTTTATAATTGATTCTGATATTTTTAAAGTCTCCTCCGCTGCTGTCTGCTGTAAAGAGTCCTATTTTTCCCGGTGATGGATTGCTGAGTTTTTTTACTATAAGCGAAGGACAGGCTACATTGTTTATAAAGGCTTTCACAGTTGTCCCCTCAATTACTAATTTCATTAAAAACCAGCTGCCGGGGTCTGGAGGATTAATGATTTCTTTCTCGAAAACCGCATTGCTTTCCTTTCTTAATCTATCCCAGGTAAAATAGGGATGGGAAATATACTGCACAGCATGAATTCTTCGTATGGAATCTTTAGCAGAGAAATTAAAAGGCCGGCAGTAGACAGCATCATAAGTGCTGTCATCGGTACCGTGAAACGCAATACCTATAAAACTCCGCTGAAAAACGTCTTTTCCGCGCATTTGGATTTCAATTGTGCCGTTTTTAAAATCTTTAAAAGGCAGCCATACAATACCTTCGTTTTTGCCTTGGGCTATTTTTAGATAAGTCCCGCCGTCACTTGAAACAATTTTGATCTCTCTGTTTACCGGTTTTAGCTTTCCTTTTTTGTACAGAGTAGCAAGATCGCTCTCTTGCCGCCGCTGCCCCGATAGCAGGTATGGCAGCAATACAAAAGTAAACATTAAGGTAAGTCTGGTGCTCTTTTTCATGATAGGCTGTTTTTTTTATTTTAAAAAAAAATCATTTCCAAAAATACAATACAGCCCAACGGGAATAATTACCCGTTAGATAACAGAACTACCATTTTGATAAGCATTCCTGAATTCTTTTGGGGAAGTCCCGGTCTGCGTTTTAAAGAAACGCGTCAGATGATTGGCCTGAGAGAATTGCAGCTGATATGAAATTTCATTTACATTAAGGCTGGTATAACACAGTAGGGACTTTATTTCAAAGAGTATAAATTCATTTACCATTTCAGAAACAGTAACCCCGAACTGCTTTTTGATGCATTTATTGAGTGTAACTCTACTGATGCCCAGCTGTCGGGCATAATGGTCGATGTTTCTTGTCCTGCAGACTTGATTCTGCAGGATCTTCTTGAACATAAATGAAATGCTGTTGTTTTCTGTTTCGCAGGAGAGAAGGTAATGCGCTGCATAGGCCCGGTTGAGTTTAATTAAGGTAAAGTACAATAATGCTCTTATAATATGTTCGCTGTCTGACCGGAATGTTTTTATCTCGACGAGCAGTTCGCGGATTACATTGGAGAGCTGAGAAAAGAAGTCCTCATTAACCTTTATACAGAGCGGTTTGGTTTTGTTGTAGAAATACTGCAGCCTGAAAGTGAAGAGCTTGTCAGAAAAGAAACTGGAGAGGAAGCTGTCCTGGAAAAACAGGAAAGAACATTCAATTTTAGTCTTGTCCAAAAACCATTTTCGTTTCTGAAAAGGAGAAATAAAAATCACGGTGTGGTCTGAAATTTCAATTCGCTGCTGGTCAAGTTCTAAAACCCCGTTTCCTTTAGAGAAAAAAATAATTTCGTAGAAATCGGTATCGTGGAGCTCACTCTCAAAAAAATAGTAAGGAATGTCTCTATAAGTGCCTGTATCGATAAGCAGCTCAGCTTTATATTTGTTTTTTAAGAATTTAAATCTCTTCATCATTAGTCTGTTTTCCGCATGATTATGTAATACGTAGCAGGGCAGTAAAAATAGTTATTTAAACTCGGATTATATCCACAGGCATTTCAGAGAGAGAATTAATGATGTGGACTCCGACGTGCTAGAGCAGCTCGAAGGTTTTGGGTCTCGCCATTGGAATTTTCTAATCGAGAGCGGATTTTAAAAGAACTGATCTATGATCACTTTTTGTGCAGTTTTATAAAATATCAAAAGTGTATTAAAACAAAAAACCTGCAAATCGTTGAATTTGCAGGTCTTCAGACATTTTTTATGGCTTTTTGAAAAGATTGAAAACTTTATGTTTTCCGGCTTTTCGGCCTTTCCGTGGGGAGAGCAGGATTCGAACTATTAGTTTTGAACTCCCGTCTTTACTACGTTTTTATAAATGTCTTGAACCTAAATGCACCGATTCTGCACCAAATTCAAATTATTACTATTTCAATATTAAGTCATGCACAAAATTTTAATACTAACGAATTAACAGACAGCAGTATTATTCTTTTTTTGTATCACAAATATATTAAAAAAACAGAATATTTCGCAATATGAAATTAAAGCTCTGTGACAGTCGCAAAAAAAGTAGCAACTCCAGTAATAGACTTGATATTTCGATTTAAGAATTTAAAGCTTTGATTATAGTCGAAGAAAAGGTATCAACTCTATAGATAGAGTTAGCTTTTTTGTGGAACAGAGTAGGGCCTAAGTAATTAAATTTCTGAAGGATTTTCTTGAAAGATTTTCTTCTTATGGTTTAATCCCCAATCTTTCATAGCATAAATAATAGGGGTCAGGGTATCTGCATACGGTTCTAAGCAATACGATATTTTGACAGGATAATCGTTCGTTATAATCCGTTTGATCAGCTGATGCTGCTCAAGTTCCTTAAGTTCTTTTGAAAGAACTTTGGGAGTTAGACCGGGAATGCTCTCTTGAATTTCAGTAAATCGGCTGTTTCCTACACCTACAGAAATAATGATGGATAATTTCCATTTTCCATTAATTACTTCAAGTGTGTCCCGCACTGGCTTAACGGTATTTAGGCACTCGCAATAAGGTTTCTTTTTCGACATGATAAATTATTTATTTCACTTTCCTTTGGGAAATAGCTATACAAAGGAAAGTAATTTTGTTTAATTTTGCAATATAATTAATCAAAAAATATTCAATTTATGAATGCTGCAGGAAAAATGCTTATCGGACTTCATCTTGGTAATGGATACGGATCTCAATCGGGAGCCTGGCGTATGCCGGGTGTTGATTCCGAAAGCTACACGAGTTTTGACATCCGTGTAAAGCAGGCTCAGGCTGCAGAGCGTGGAAAATTTCAATTTATATTTTTGCCGGACGGTCCCGGTGCAATTATGACAGATATAGAAACCGAATCCCCCGTTTTCAATCTTGATGTGATGATGACCCTGGCCGCAGTTGCCAGAGAAACTCAATATATTGGATTGGTAGCTACCGGGTCAACCACTTTTAATGAACCCTTTAATCTAGCCAGACAATTTAAGGCCTTGGACATTATGAGCCATGGCAGGGCAGGATGGAATGCAATTACATCAAGCGGGGAAGATGTTGCGGCCAATTACGGAAAAAGAATTCCGTCGAGCCAAGATCGTTATGGACGTGCTCATGAGGCTGTACAACTCATTCAATCACTTTGGGGTAGTTGGGGAAAAGATGCTTGGATACACGACCAAAAGAGTGGTCAGTTCGCAAAGAAAGATCAGATTCTTCCAATCAACTTACAGGGTAAATACGTGGGTTCAAGAGGACCTTTATACATTCCGCCGTCAGAGCAGGGACAGCCAATCATCTTTCACGCAGGCGGCAGTCCCAACGCACATCAATTGGCAGGGCGCTTTGCTAATGTGGTAATAGGTGCAGCATTTACAATTGAAGATGCAAGAGCGCAGCGTAATGCATTTAGAGCGGCAGCAAAAAGTTACGGTCGTGATCCGGATGAAATCAAATATATTGCCGGACTGATGACCACTATTGCCAAAGACAGACGCACAGCGCTCGATCGCCGAATACAGTTAGGAGGCAGTTCACTTATGCAAAAATTTGACTACCTGCAAAAAATGCTGGGTATTTCACTAGATCCTTCCTTAATAAATGAACCGCTATCGGAAGTGCAGTTGGAAACTGCTCGTCTATCTCGTTATGATCCTCGTTCTTCTAATGCATTGAAAATTGCTAGGCAAGGCTGGTCCGTTCTTGATATTCTTGCTCACGGTGTAATAGATTATCATCCTGTAGTTGCAGGCCCGGGCGTAGAAGCGGCAGATCATATGCAGGCTTGGTATGAAGCAGGTGCTGCAGATGGATTTTGGATTTCACCTGATGTTAATTCGGATGGAATTGATGCCTTTGTGGATCAGGTTGTTCCGCTGTTGCAGGAGCGCGGGCTTTTCCACAAAGAGTATGAAAGCAAAACTTTACGCGGACACCTTGGAGTTCCGGATCAGTATGGAATTGATCACCGTGTTGTTTGATAGGAATCATAACCTATTAAGGATATATCTTAAATGACCATTTAAGCTTCCATATTGAAATGGAATGGATGATTAAAATTTAAATTAAGTAAAAATATAAAATAAAAGAAACATGAAAAGATTAGAAGGCAAAGTTGCGATCATTACAGGTGGCGCACGAGGAATGGGCGAGGCTCACGCAAGATTATTTGTTGAGCACGGAGCAAAAGTTTTAATCACAGATGTGCTTGAAAAAGAGGGTGCTGATTTGGCAGACTCACTAGGTGATGATGCCATATTTATAAAGCATGATGTAACAAGTGAAGAGGGATGGATGAGTGTATTGGAAAGTGCTGAAAAGTATTTTGGACACGTAACTATTTTGGTTAACAATGCTGGTATTGCAGGTGCATTTGCAAACGCTGCCAATCTGGAATATAATGAATTTAAGAAAGTAATGGCTATTAATGTGGATGGTACTTTCTTAGGAATGAAAACTGTAATACCCTCAATGCTCAAAGCTGGAGTTGGTTCTATTGTAAATATTTCCTCTGTTTCCGGCCTGCAGGTTGCACCCGGTTCGCCCAATGCAGCCTATGTTGGAAGCAAATTCGCAGTTACAGGGCTAACAAAAATGGTGGCTCTAGAGTATGCTACCCGAGGAATCAGAGTTAATTCAGTTCATCCTGGAGGCGTTATAACAGGCATTGCGCCAGCTGCTGCGTTTGATAATCCAAAAGCATTAGAACCTATTCCGATGATGCGTTTTGGAGAACCTAAGGAAGTTTCCAATCTAGTGCTTTTTTTAGCTTCTGATGAGGCTTCATACATTACAGCCTCAGAATATAAAGTAGATGGAGGTATGACAGCCAAGTAAAATCTTTAATGTTAGAAAATGAAAATAGGAATAATAGGTGCCGGTCTGATCGGCAGAATACTTGCAAGAAAATTCACTGAATCCATGCATACAGTATTTTTAGCTGATGCAAAAGGGATATCAGAAATACAGGAGACAGCAGACGATATTGGTGCGAAAGCAGTTGATTTGGATGAGGTTGTAATGGGTATTGATGTTTTGATTTTATCAATTCCACTGCTGAGAATTCCAGAATTAGCAAAAAGCTTGAAAGGTAAGCTTGAAGAACGTGTTGTCGTTGTAGAAACAACAAATTATTGGCCGCATCGAGATGGTCTGATAGAAGAAATTGAAAATGGAATGGTTAACAGTGTTTGGGTACAGCAGCAGTTAGGCAGAACAGTGGTGAAAGCTTTCAGCAATATTGGAGCTTACAGCCTTTTAGCTGAAGGAAAACCAAAAAACAGTGACGGTCGAATTGCGATCGCAGTTTCGGGAGATATTCAAAAAGAGATAGATGTAGTTATGGGCTTGGTTGATGATGCAGGATTTGATCCGCTGGATGCTGGCCCCTTGGAGGAGTCCTGGAGACAGCAGGCCTGCGGTCCGGCATATTGTACCGACCTGCAATTTGGCGACCTGAAGAAAGCAAGGGAGTCTGCGGTGAGGGAAACCTTAACAGATAAGCAGAAACTGTCATTTAGCAAGATGAAAAATTTGGGACAGGAATTTTTTGACACCTTGGTTTCCGGAAACTATCCGGATGACTTTGTTGATCATGCAGTAGATATAAACCGTTCAATAAACGGCTTACCGTCAAGAAATTGTAAACAATAATAATTTTAATAAAATAAAAAAAAGAATATGAAAATAGGAATAATTGGTACCGGTGCAATAGGCGGTACGATCGCAAAAAAAATGGCAGAAGCCGGTCATGAAGTGAAAGTGAATAATACAGATCAGGCTGATAAATTAGAGGCCCGTGCTGAGGAGTTGGGTGTTAAAGCTGCAACACTAGAGAATGTTGTAAAAGATGTAGATGTCATTATTTTATCATTGCCTACCATAGCAATACCAACTTTGCCTAAAGATTTGCTGGCAGGCGTTCCGGAAAATGTAATTGTGGTAGACACATCAAATTATTATCCATTCCGTGATGCCGATATTGAAGAGATCAAAAAAGGAAAAGTAGAAAGTATCTGGGTATCCGAGCAATTGGGAAGGCCTGTTGTAAAAGCTTTCAATAATTTGTTGGCAGAGACGCTGGCAAACGGCGGAAAAAACAGCGGTGCTGAAGACAGAATAGCAATGGCTGTAGCGGGTGATGATCCACAGGCTAAAAAAGTAATTGCCTCATTAGTTAATGATGCCGGTTACGATGCAGTTGACTCGGGCAGACTTTCTGAATCTTGGAGACATCAGCCTGGAACTCCTGCTTACTGTACGGAACTTAATGAAGAAGAATTAAAACAGGCACTATCTGATGGTGTAAAAGAAGCAGCGCCGTCATTAAGAGATAAGGCCATAGCTGATCTTTCTGCCCTGCCTTCATATCCATCACATCCGGAGGTAGTAGAATACAATAGAGGATTGTTTCAAAAAAATCCTAAGTCAAGATAATTTATAATGACTGCACTGCAAAATCCCTCTCAATATATGAGATGGGATTTTGTTTTTTTATATTCCCTCTTTGAAACAGTAAACCGGAGCTGCAGCAATTTCGTTAAAATGTTTCATTATTGCCTACTTTTGTATCATAACCGTCTGTACTATCTGTGCGAACTTTGTCCATATCAAAATATTAAAATTAATATCATGGCAAAAACAATTTTTATAACAGGTGCATCGCGTGGATTCGGAAGAATTTGGGCAGAGGCATTTTTAAAACGCGGCGATAATGTGGTTGCGGCTGTTCGCAATCCTGAAACACTAACCAAGCTTAACAAAGAATTTTCATCATCTCTTTTGGTGCTAAAACTTGATGTTACTGATCGAAACGAAAGTTTTGAGGCAATAGAAACTGCAAAAAAGCACTTTGGCAGCATCGACGTATTAATAAACAATGCCGGTTTTGGACACATAGGGGCGGTAGAGGAATTAAAGGAGCAGGATGTAAGGGCCCAGTTTGAAACCAATGTACTGGGATCATTATGGACTATTCAGGCAGTTCTGCCTATCATGCGCCAGCAAAAATCAGGACATATCATTCAGCTTTCAAGTGCGCTGGGTTTGAATACAGTATCACTAATGGGGCTGTATAGTGCAGCTAAATTCGCTGTTGAAGGCCTTACTGAAACACTCGCGGGTGAAGTAAGCGGATTTGGCATTAAAGTTACCATAGTAGAACCAAGCGGTTTTTCTACAGATTTCTTCGGGACCACTTCCCTTGCACTCAGCGAATCAATACCGGCTTACGACGGTGTACGGAAAGATTTTTATCAGCATGCCGGCGAGCAGGATTCAGGTAACCCTGCAGCCACTGCCAAAGCTATTGTCAAACTCGTTTATTCTGAAAATCCGCCACTCAGATTACTGTTGGGCAAAACTGCTTTTCCGTGGGTGCAGCACACTTACTCAGAAAGACTGAAAACATGGGAATCATGGCAGGATGTGTCGGTGGCAGCACATGGTTAATAGACGTTTGAATTAACAGAATCTAATTTTTTTTTGGTCTGTTTTTAAAATTAAGAAAAATGATACATTTCAAAAAAATCAGCGATCTGCATGAAGCGCTCGATATCAAACCTCCCCAGCACCCGCTCTTTAGTGCCGCATATGGTGAGCGGGACACCTGCAGCGGTAATACTATTCTGGAGTTTTCATCTGACTTTTATATTATAGGATTTAAAAAATTGAAATCTGGAAGCATGCAGTATGGTAAAACAAAATATGATCATGACCGCGGCTCCATGTCCTTTACAAAGCCCCAGCAGAAAGTAGTCTTTAAAAATGTGGAATTAGAGGAAAAGGGATTTCTAATTATGATTCATGAAGACTTTTTACCGGGAACAGTCCTTTACAACGAAATCAGGAAATACAGTTATTTTGATTATCAGGTTAATGAGGCTTTACATCTTTCACCTGCAGAGGAGGACATTATTTGGAATCTGTATTTCAATATTGAAAAAGAGTACAACAACAATACTGACGAACTCAGCAAAGCCATTATTGTAAGTCATCTGGATTCCATGCTTAAATATTCACAGCGCTTTTATAAAAGGCAGTTTATAAACCGTACAGAGCTTACTGGTTCTACAGTCACGAAGTTTAACGCTTTGCTTGCTGCTAATTTTGAAGAAAGAAAAACAAAAAATATTGGATTGCCAACGGTATCTCTCATGGCGGAAAAACTGAATATATCTTCCCGTTATCTAACAGATTTGCTCAAACAGGAAACAGGAAAGACGGCCCTGGAGCTTATTCATCTTTTTTTGATCGGCGAGGCAAAAAACTTACTGACCGAAGGTGAACTGAATATATCTGAAATTTCTCACCTGCTTGGTTTCGAAAACACGACTTATTTTTCACGTCTTTTTAAAAAAGAGGTAGGGAGCACGCCAAATGAATTCAGGGGAAACATCTTAAATTAAAAGCTGTAAACATCATAAAAAAAGTAAGTGATAGCCATTGTGTAGTTTTTATTAAACCAGAACGATACAATTAGAGAATTCTGATAATCAAATTTGAAAATAACATACAGCAAATGAAACGTACAGCAAGAGCATATTGGTCAGGAACCATAAATGAAGGCAGCGGTGAATTGACCACCCAGAGTGAAATCTTGAACCAAACGAAGTTCAGTTTTAAAACCCGTATTTCTGAAGACGAAAAAGGTACAAATCCAGAGGAACATCTGGTGGCTGCGCATTCAGCATGTTTTACTATGGCTGTCAGTTATGCATTAACACAAAAAGGACTCAATCCAACATCATTAAATACTGAAGCTGTTTTATCAATGGAGGGCTTTGAGATAACAAAAATACATCTTTCCATCACCGGTTCTGTCTCTGGAATTAGTGCCGATGAATTTGAGGCCATTTCAAAAGATGCGGAAAAGAATTGCTTAATTTCAAAAGTGTTGAATATCCCAATAAGTTCAGAAGCACATTTTATTTCTTGAGAATTAAGAATTTAAAAAAAAATCCTTGAGGCCTTCTAATATTTAAAGTATAAAGAAATTGGACCAGCATTGTAATAAAGTAAAAAAAGAAATTTGCGGCAGAGATCTGAACAAAGGATTAATTAAAAATACATAAATTAAAAACAATAAAAAATGTCAAAGAATCAAAATAAAATAGCATTAGTAACAGGCGCAAGCCGTGGACTTGGAAAAGATTCGGCTTTACAGCTGGCGAAAAAAGGATTTGATATCATCCTTACCTATCAGACCAAAAAAGAATTTGCGGACCAGGTGGTAAAAGAAATTGAAACTATTGGACAAAAAGCGTTTGCATTGTCTTTGGACATTACTGCAACTTCAGGTTTTGACCAATTTGTGACTGAAGTAAAAGATGTTTTAAATGCTCAATTTTCTTCTGCAAAATTAGATGCGCTGGTAAACAATGCAGGTATCGGAATTAACCAAAGTTTTGAAACAACAACAGAAGAAATTTTGGATACAATGACAAATATCCATTTCAAAGGGCCTTACTTTTTAACACAAAAATTATTGCCATTACTCAAAGACGGCAGCAGCATCGTTAACACGTCTTCTGGTTTGGCAAGGTTTTCATTTGCTGGATATTCCGTTTATGGCGCCATGAAAGCGGCAGTCGATTCATTATCAAGATATCAGGCTTTGGAATTGGGAAGCAGAAAAATAAGAGTCAATTCCGTTGCTCCTGGGGCTATAGAAACTGATTTTGGCGGCGGTGTTGTGCGGGATATTTCAGATTTGAATAAGCATCTGGCTTCTGAAACTGCTTTAGGAAGAGTCGGTTTGCCGGATGATATTGGAAGCGTGGTAGCATTTCTTTGTTCTGATGATTCCAAATGGATTAATGCGCAGCGAATAGAAGTTTCGGGCGGATATAGAATTTAATAGACTTTAAAAAAAAGAAAAACCCATTCGATTAAGTTTGAATGGGTTTTGTTATAATTAGATGAAATGAAAAGCGGCATTAATGCCAAATTCAGTAAATCACAATTAGAGGCATTCTAATTGTGATTTACTGTTTGTTTAAATAATAATTCAACTTCACTTTTATATCCAGGATCGTAAGATGGGGTATATTTTATATATCCCATTGCTTGTAGCTCTTTAAAATATTTATGATATGTAGGCAACGTTTTTATATGTGATAATGACATAATTCTGCTTCTGCTGACCCTTATGATTTTGGATTCGCCTTGCTTGAATCCTAAATATAAAATTGCATTAAGCAATGAAAAATGCCATACGTTTAACCTGATATCTTTCTCGCATATTTTCAAAAAGTTGAAAAGATTGAAAATTTCCATAACTAATTAATCTTTAAAAAGATTTGCCAGATCAGTTTTGCTGTAGTAATAAGAACCAAGTATTTTTCGGCATCTAACTTTACCGGTAACCCGCAGACTCTGCAAGGAGGCTGAAGAAATACTTAATGACTTTTTTACAATGCGACTTTTCAGCCACTCAGGGATAAATTCTTCTTCTTTTCTACGATCATTTCGAATTTCATTAATAATCATTTGGATAAATTGTCTTAAATCGTCTTTTGTTACTTGCTCGCTCATAATCCTTCTCATTTGTAATTTGACATCTTTTACTAGCTGTTGTTTTGATTTTATTCAAAGTGAAATCACTCAGCATTTTCAAACAATAAAGCTAACTACTTTAATTGATTTTTGCCTAATTGAAAAATGTTTGGGATGATTAAGAAACGGAAGAGAGTAGAGTTTAATGTTTCCTTTTTATTTAATATGGATATTAATTTAAAAATCTGATTAATTCGCTTTTTAATATTTTGTGGTCACTTTATTTTTGAAATCCGATATAATAATCTTACTAATTTGCTAAAGCTTTACTTTTATTGGTATCCTTGATTATTCAATGTAACTTAACCATACAGTATTGAATCAATTTTATATTTTTTTCTGGTTAAAAAAAACTAATTTCGAACCGTTAAACTATGAATAATGTAATTATTGAATGCTTTAAATTAATGATTACAAATTTTATAGTTATAATTTTTTGCATTATTTAAAATTACTGCTCTTTATGTTTATTTTTGTTACAAAACTTTTTTGTTGTCTAAAAAGACTCACATTATGCTGAATTTGATGAAAAATATTCTCGTTCTACTTTTATTTTTCGCTTGTTTATCTTGTCATAGAGATACTGCTCAAAATCATAGAAAAAAAATTGGTTTTTCACAATGCATAAGTGGAGATCAGTGGAGGGTCGCTATGGATTATTCTATGAAATTGGAAGCGTCACTTTACCCAGATGTAGACTTGACAATTTATAATGCAGAAAGGAATTCGGAAAAACAAATTCAGCAGATTCAAAAAATGATTGATGAGGGAATGGATGCCATCATCATTTCACCTTTGGAAAGCGATTCATTGACTCCAATTATTGAAAAGGCATATCAGAAAAATATTCCTGTAATTCTTGTGGATCGAAAAATCAATACAGATCAGTTTACTACTTATTTAGGAGCAGATAATTTGGAGGTGGGACGTTTGGCAGCCAAATATCTAATTTCAAATTCGAAGCGAAAAGCAAGAGTAATAGAAGTCTTTGCTGATTTGGATACTTCCCCGGGAAAAGAACGTACGCAAGGCTTTAATGAAGTGATAAAAAGATTTCCGGGAGTTTCGGTTGTAGGCCGTTTGGATGGAACCAAGAAAGGGCTGCCTGAAAAAGAGTTTGAAATGCTTCTGGAGAAGAACCCGGACATCAATTATGTATTTGCATTTAATGATGATATAGCCAACCAGGCATGGAAAGTAGCCCGCCGAAAAGGATTGGAGGAAAAAATAAAATTTATAGGGGTAGATGGCTTGAACGGGCCTAATGGAGGTATTCATTTGGTAAAAGACGGAGTTCTGGCGGCATCCATATTATATCCTACAGGCGGAAGTGAAGCGTTGAAAACAGCACTAGCGATTCTTAAAGGAGAAAAAGTGCCTAAATATAATAAATTGACAACCATTGTAATTGATTCGCTCAACGCTGATATTATGATCAATCAATTTGATAAAATTACCCAGCAGCAGACCGATATTGAATTACAGCAAAATACCATTAAAAAGCAGGAAATAGCTTTTACTACCCAATATAATCTGACAAGACTGCTGACTTTCTTTCTGCTTGTAATTTTAAGTCTGGCTATTTATAGTGTTTATTCAGCTGTTACTATTTTAAGGAAAAAGAAACTGCTGGAAGACACAAACGAAAAAATTCTAAGCCAAAGAAACGAAATCGAAAGATTTGCCAATGAGCTAAAAATCAGTAATGATGAAAAACTGAATTTTTTCACCGGGTTGTCGCATGAATTCAAAACTCCATTGACGCTTATCATGAACGCTATTGATTCGGTAACTTCTGACAAATCTATAATTGCGGAAACGAATAAGAAAGATTTCTATTTGATCCATAATAATTCAAGAAGACTCTTAAGGTTAATTAATCAGCTTCTGGATTATAGAAAAATTGAAGAGAAAAAATTCAATTTTAACCCAGCACTCACCAATGTGGTGAGCTTTTCAAAACAGATCTTCAAAGAATTTGCACGTGAAGCCACCAGAAGGAACATAAATTACACTTTTAAATCAAGTCATGAAGTAATTGAGGCTTTTATAGACAAAAACCTAATGGACAAGGTTTACTTTAATCTGCTTTCCAATGCATTTAAATTTACTCCTGATAATGGCAGCATTAATGTATCGATTTATAAAAGCTCTGAAGATGATTCTTTTAAAATAAGCATTAAGGATTCAGGAATGGGAATTCCTGATAATGAAATCAAGGAAGTATTCAGTACTTTTTATCAGGGATCAAATAATTATAAGAACAGTTCGGGTATTGGTCTGAGCCTTTCCAAAAATTTTATAGACCTTCACCATGGAAAAATTGAGGTTTCATCTAAAAACGGAACAGAGTTTATTATAACCCTCAAGCTGGGGAAAGACCATTTAATTCCAAATTCGATTGTAAATAATGAGTCCGCTTTTGTCACTGGCAATGATTATGAGTATTTGGATATTGATCTGCAAAGTAGTGAAGAACTAAAATCAGATGAAGAAAAATATACAATATTAATCATAGAGGATAATGTTGATCTGCTTGATTTTATAACTTTAAAACTTGAACCCAATTACAACGTAATAAAATGTAATGGAACTAAAGCTATTGAAACGGCTTTGGATCTTATACCCGATATCATTATCTGTGATTTAAATCTGCCTGAACTCAGCGGTTTTGAAATCTGCGAAATATTAAAAAAAGACACCCGTACATCTCATATTCCGACAATTATTCTTACTGCGCAGGATGATGACAACTCATTTGTGAAAGCACTTCAGGCCAATGCTGATTTGTTTTTGACCAAGCCTTTTAATTTAAAAGTTTTAAAAGAATCAATAAAAGGACTGCTTTTTAATCGCGAAAAGATCAGGTATTACTATACCAACAATCTCAATAAAGTTGAAGAGCTTGGATTTGGCGCGCAGGACAGGGATTTTATTAAAAAAATCAACGATCTAATCTCTAAAAATTTGGATAATTCATCATTTTCTGTAGAAGAATTAGCAGAACATTTAAATATTTCAAGAGTTCAGCTATATCGAAAAATGAAAGCACTGCTCAATATCAACATTAGCGATTATATCAACAATATTAGACTGGAAAAAGCTAAGGAATTGCTAAAAAATACTACATTAACTATTTCTGAAATTGCTTATTCCTGTGGTTTTTCGACGCCGAATTACTTCTCTACATCATTTAAAAATAAATATAATTTGTCTCCAAAGGAGTTTAGAACTTAATCGTTTTCTTTGAATGTATCATTTTTAAATATATTCATCTTTTTTAGAATAATCAATTGAAAAAACGTGTTTATTTAGTTGATTTTCAGTATTTTGTATTTTATTTATTTTTTATTCTTAAGGTAACATTTTGAGAAGTCTAAGTTGTTTTGCTTTTCTATTTTTATCAAAATTATAAGATATGAAAAAGAAATATTTACTAATTGGACTGCTGCTGATAGGCTGTAAATCCAAACAGGATCCTAAACCAGATCCAGGTCCCGACCCGGGATCAAATACTGCCTCGAAGATAATGGAATTTAACTTTAATGAAACTTCAGGACAGAGTACTACTGAAGCAAAATCAAACTCAAATTTTGTTATTGAAGGACCTGCAGATTCTGCTGAAAGAATTGCAGGACTAGAAGGAAACGCATTGCGAGTGAATGGATACTATGGATGGGCATATGGAAATGCTTCAGTTAGTTATCCGACCAAAAATATTTCTGTTTCAGGCTGGATCGCACCGGCAGTTTTTCCTGTACAGAGAAAAAATCAAGACCCCATAACCGAGCATACAGTTGCTGCTGTTTTTTCAAATTTAAATACTTCTAACAGTTCGGGAGTTTCTTTTGGAATCAATCAGCATGGAAGAGTAATTGCACAGTTTAAGATTGGAAATGATATTCGTCAGATTATATCCGATGAAGAAGTAAAGCTAAGGGAGTGGAGTTTTATTGTCGTAAATATCGATGCTGAAAAAGGATCGGCAAAATTGTATTTGAACGGGACAGAAATCGAGTCGTCGTCTTTTGCAGCCGGAGCGATTACCTGGGATAAAAGCGCTACAATTTTTATTGGAAAAGAATCAAAAGTAAAAACCCTTGCCGGATTTGACACCAATGCACTTACCGGTGCTGTTGATTTGGTTTCTGTATGGGACAAAATGCTTACTGCAGATGAAATCCAGCTCAATTATAAAAAGCAACAAATAAAGGTACCGGATTTACGTATTCCAACTGCGAGGTTTGCCGATGATACTAACAAACCGAAATATCATCTTATGCCCAGTGCAGCATGGACCAATGAGTCTCATGGAATGATTTATCTTGATGGGAAATACCATATATTCAGCCAGCGAAATATAAATGGTCCATATCTGGAGCATATTAATTGGGGGCATTATGTAAGTGAGGATCTGGTTAACTGGGAAGAATTAAAACAAGCCTTATGGCCGCAGCCTGGTTTTGATGAGGTTGGTATTTGGTCAGGTCATGCAGTAGTTTCTGGGGGAAAACCCTATTTGTTTTACACTGGAGTTGATAAAAACAAAGCTGGGATAGGACTGGCCACAGCCGTCTCTCCTTATATTGACTGGACTAAAAATGCATCGCCCATTATTACCAGTGCGCCTGCCGGAGTTTCACATGCTGATTTTCGCGATCCGTTTGTTTTCAATGAAAGTGGAAGCTGGTATATGATGATTGGAACAGGACTGCGTAGCGGTACGGCAAGGGGAGGGCTATTCTTGTATAAGGCCTTAAATGATGATTTCCAGCAATGGACCTACCAGGGAACTATGCTGGAAGGAAACCCTGCATCAGACGGAACTGGTGATTTTTGGGAAATGCCTGTTTACTATAATTTTGGCAGCAAGTCAATTTTACTGATAAATAAGCTGCCTAATGCAAATGCATTGTACTGGACTGGGAATTTCAGCAATGGCAAATTTGTAAAAGACAATGGAACTCCCGAGAGGCTGGATGTGATAAATCAGCTGCTTTCACCTACCATTCAGCAGGATAAGGATGGAAACCTGACTGCTATCGGAATCATTCCTGACGGTGTTACATCCGATAAGCACAAAGAGCAGGGATGGGCAAATATTTTCAGCCTTCCCCGTGTCTGGACGCTGGTAAATAATAAAATTTATCAAAAACCGCATCCGAATCTGACAGTGCTCAGAAAAGGATCACAAAAATTCACCAATGTTAGCTTCAGTACCGGTGTGAGTGATGTTTTAAATGGGGCAAAAGGAACCCAGTATGAAATTGAGGCAACCGTAAATCCGGGTGATGCCACCAAAGTTGGATTCATATTAAATAAAGGGGTTTCAAATGGAGAAGAAACCATAATTTACTATGATTACACTACACAGAATTTTGTGGTCAACAGAAGCAATTCTTCCAAACTTACAGGGGTTCCTTTAGGAAATCTGGCAACATCTTATATCATGCCTAAGCAGGATATTAAGTGGAGGATTTTCGTTGATGCTTCGGTAATTGAAGTTTTTATCGACGATCAATTGGCTTTTGCAACTAGGGTTTTTCCTTCGAAAGGTTCAGATGCAATTGAACTTTATGCGCAAGGCGGTACTGCCGTGGCTAAAGATTTGACCATATATAATATTGAAGGAGAAGGCACTGTTTCCACGCAAAAAATGGCAAAGGAGCATAAAGAGGCGAATTTTAGTGTATTTCCTAATCCTTCTGATTCTGTTTTTAATATTCAATTTCCAGACCTTATCCAGCAGACTGTCGTATATGCGGCCGTTGTTGATATAACAGGGGCTGTGGTTCGTATAATAGCTTCTAATACAGATGCCCATAATAATTCAGTGCAGTGGGATGGCTATTATGATAATGGACAAAAGGCGCCGCGTGGAGTTTACCTGATAAAAGGGATTATAAATAATGAAATTTTTCAAACCAAAGTAATTGTAAAATAGATGAAAAAGCATATTAGAATGTGGGCAGCAGCTATGCTGACTGTCCTGACAAGCTGCACCGCCCAGCAAAGCAGCAGTAAATTAATTTCAGAGATCAGTACTCCTGCAAGGCCTGTGCTGCATTTTACCCCTGAAAAAAACTGGATTAATGATCCGAATGGAATGTTCTTTTATCAAGGGGAGTATCATTTGTTCTACCAGTACAACCCTTATGGGGAAAAATGGGGGCACATGAGCTGGGGACATGCTGTAAGCAAGGATTTGATCTCTTGGGAGCATCTGCCTGTGGCGCTGGAGGAAGAAGATAAGGTAATGATTTTCTCTGGGTCTGCAGTGGTAGACTATCAAAACACCAGTGGTTTCGGGACCGGTAATGAGCCGCCTATAGTTGCCATTTATACCGCTTATGATGCAAAATCAGGATTTCAGAGCCAAAGCATAGCTTATAGTAATGATAAGGGAAGAACTTTTAAAAAGTATAACCAAAATCCAGTAATCGATTTAAAAAAAGCAGATTTTAGGGATCCAAAGGTTTTTTGGTACCAGGCGGATAAAAAATGGATAATGACAGTTTCATTATCACAGGAAAAAAAGGTCCAGTTTTACAGTTCCAAAGACCTGAAAAAATGGGACCTGATGAGTGAGTTTGGTCCCGCTGGAGTAACGGCTGGTATTTGGGAGTGCCCTGATCTGTTTCAATTAGACTATAATAATGAGTCTGTCTGGGTATTGGGTGTTAATTTAGGCACGCACAGCATAGCCGGAGGCTCGGGACTTCAATACTTTTTGGGTGATTTTGATGGAAAAGCGTTTAAAGTAAATCCTTCATTGACCAAAGAACCTTTAAATTTTATTGAATACGGAAAAGATTTTTATGCCGCGGTGGTATGGGAGGGAACTCCTGACCAGACAAAAGAAAGAAAATGGCTGGGCTGGATGAATAACTGGGAGTACGCAGATAAGGTGCCATATTATGGATGGCGAGGATCCATGTCTGTTCCACGAACTTTGAGGCTGCAAAAACAAGATGGCTATTTTTATTTAAAACAGGAGCCTGTTAAGGAAATTGACAATTATAAGAAAAAATCTGTTGAAAAAAACGCAATTGGAATTCAGGATGCAAATGCATTGTTTAGTGGCTTTATTAAGTCTGACAGCTTATCATTTTCAACTTCATTTGTTATCAGTCCATCGGAGATACATGATTTTTTAAAATTTAATATTAAAGGAAAGGGATCGTCTGTTATTAACTTCACGTATGATAAAGCGGCCAATGAGCTAGTTCTGGTGCGTGCAAAATCAAGTAAAAATGTAGACAGCAAGCAATACCCAACAATTCAGAGAGTAAAATTGGACAAATCTGATAGAGAATTTGAAGTTAGAATTATCGTAGACAAGTATTCAATGGAAGTTTTTACTCACGATGGGAAATATGTATTTACAAATCTGTTTTTTGCGCCTTCCAATGATATCAATGTTTCGTTTGAAGCCTCAAAAAAAGATCAAAAACTGGTATTTAAATCAATAGGTTTGTATACATATTTATAAATATTTGGCATAATAATTATTGATATTTAAATTAAAAGGATTAAAAAATTCACTATGTATTTTTTTTTAATCCTTTTTTTTAACTTTTAAAATATCAGGACTGAAAAAAAATGTAACACAGTCTTATTTACCTGCAACATTTTCCAATAAGCAAAATAAATTTAAATTAAAATAAATCTATAACAGTCACTTTTTCAGTGTTTTATGGTGGTTTATCAAAATTGAAACATTTTGTAACAATATCAATTATGTTTATTTAAAACAATATTTATGTTTGGCTAACAATTTATTAACACTAAACAAAAAATGAATAAAAAAATTATTTTATGGTCCGTGATAGCATCTTTAGCAGGATTCTTATTCGGCTTTGATACAGTAGTAATTTCAGGTGCAGATAAGACGCTTCAGGAGTTATGGAATTCAAGTGATTTTTTTCACGGTTCTGTAGTTATGGCTATGGCATTATGGGGTACCGTAATAGGTGCTATTTTTGGAGCCATCCCAACAAATAAACTAGGAAGAAAGAAAACATTGATGATAATAGGTATTCTATTTACCATTTCAGCACTAGGTTCGGCCTTGTCCAATGATCCGTGGACATTTGCTTTTTTTAGATTTATCGGCGGTCTTGGAATTGGCGCCTCGACAATAGCGGCTCCTTCCTATATTTCTGAAATTGCACCATCGAAAGAGAGGGGAAGACTGGTATCCCTTTATCAGTTTAATATTGTCTTTGGAATTTTGATTGCATTTCTTTCCAATTATGTGTTGAGTGATACAGGGGAGAATGCGTGGAGATGGATGCTGGGGATTCAGGTTGTTCCTGCACTAATATATACGTTACTCATTTTTTATATCCCGGAGAGTCCGAGATGGCTGCTCTCTAATAATAATCATGTGAAAGCTGCACAAATATTAAAACAAATTGAGCCTGATAGTGATGTTGAGAGGATAATTTCAGATATAAAAAATTCGAATAAAGATGTAAAAGTGACAGAGACTATTTTGTCGGACAAATACAGATTTCCTTTGATTTTAGCTTTTTTGATGGCAGCATTTAATCAGCTTTCCGGAATAAATGCATTTTTATACTATGCGCCGAGGATTTTCCAGGAAGCAGGTCTTGGACAGAGTACAGCTTTACTGAGTAGTATTGGTATTGGAATAATCAATCTGATATTTACCCTTATTGGTGTTTTTCTAATCGATAGGCTTGGACGCAAAAAATTAATGTTTATTGGATCAATTGGATATATAGCCTCCTTAGGATTAGTTTCTGCTGCCTTTTTTTACGGCTGGACAGGAATGCTGGTTCCGATTTTTCTCTTTTTGTTTATTGCATCTCATGCAATAGGCCAGGGTGCTGTGATCTGGGTTTTCATCTCTGAAATTTTTCCAAATCAGCTAAGGGCATCGGGACAGGCATTTGGAAGTTCGGTACACTGGGTGCTGGCGGCCATTATTCCCTCTTTGGTTCCGATTTTTTTCTCTGAATTTGGAGCCGGATATATGTTTGCATTCTTTGCAGTAATGATGGTTTTCCAATTGCTCTTTGTTTTGTTTTTAATGCCCGAGACAAAAGGCGTGGCACTGGAGGATATGGAACTAAGTCTAAAATTCAAAAAAATAAATTACTTAACTAATTCAAGTTGCTAGTTTGCAAAGCATAAAAAACACAAAGCAGAGGTTAAGTAAATTTGTTTTGCGAACCAATAAACAGAACCAATGCTTTGTAAAGACAAAATTATATCAATTTTTTGTTT